>JBFIMP010000329.1:0-2595 GCA_041611635.1 Christiangramia sp. | reverse complement strand
TGTTCTATAAAACGAGACTGTTTCATGGTATTTTCTAATAGTTGTGGCGCAACATATTTTCCACCAGAGGTTTTGAACATTTCTTTTTTCCTGTCTGTGATCTTCAGGAACCCGTCTTTGTCTAGTTCTCCTATATCACCGGTGTGGAAGTATCCCTCAGCATTTATAACCTCCCTGGTTTTTTCTTCATCCTTATAGTAACCTTTCATGATATTGGGACCTTTCGCCAGGATCTCGCCATCATCGGCGATCTTCACCTCAACATTATCCAGGACCTTTCCTACTGTTCCTATCTTAAATCCACGGTCTCTTTGGTCGTTAACAGAAATCACCGGAGAGGTTTCAGTTAGACCGTAACCTTCCATTACTGGGATTTCAGCAGCAGCGAAAACCCTGGCAAGTCGTGGCTGCAAAGCGGCACTACCAGAGACAATAAGCTCTATATTTCCGCCCAGACCTTCTTTCCACTTAGAAAAGATCAGTTTTCGGGCTAGTTTTAGTTTGGTCTCATACCACCATCCGTTAGCACCATAAGGTTCATATTCCAGGCCTAATTCTACCGCCCAGAAGAAAAGATTTTTCTTAATTCCGTCAAGAGCAGTTCCCTTGGCAATGATCTTATCATAAACCTTTTCAAGTAATCTTGGAACTGCGGTAATCACATGAGGTTTTACCTCTTTAAGGTTATCGCTTATCTTATCTATAGATTCGGCAAAATAAATCGATACAGAATAATATTGATAAAGGTATAATATCATTCTTTCAAAAATATGACATACCGGTAAAAAGCTTAGCGCTACATAGGTGCCGCGTTCAAAAGGCACCCGAGGGGCGCTACCCAGTACATCACTTACAATATTATCATGAGTTAACATCACTCCTTTTGGCCTTCCGGTAGTTCCTGAAGTATAAATTAAGGTAGCAAGATCTTCTGGCTTAACTGCTTTCTTCAGTTTTTCCACCTCATCCTGATTTCCTTTATCCTCGCCGTCTTTCAGGATCTCTGTCCAGTTCTTACATCCAGGGATCTCATCAAAACTAAATACTTCTTTAAGATTTGTGGTTGCTTTAATACGGTTAACCTTATCAAGAACTTCCTTATCTGAAACAAAACAGTAGATTGCTTCACTATGATTCAAAACATATTCATAGTCCTCTTCAGATATGGTAGGATATATAGGCACATTTTGTGCTCCTAGCTGCAAAATACCAATATCCATAACATTCCATTCTGTCCTGTTATTGGTTGAGATTACTGCTATCTTATCATTAGGCTTTACACCCAATCTCAAGAGACCACGACTAATAGTATTAGCCTGATCTATATATTGTTGAGTTGAAAGCGTTTTCCATTCACTGCCATACTTTGTGGCAAGTGCTTCCTCTAAAGGAAAGTTTTCAAGCTGGAAATAGGGGAAGTCAAAGAGTCTTTTAATGTCATTCATCAAATTGAACAATTTATTTATGTGCTTTGCAAAATAGCAAAAAAGGGGGCTACTTCAAATCGAATATGCAAAAAATAAGGGATGTTTTTGACATCCCTTTAATTTTATTCATAAAAACTTCTTCTTACTGCTTCTTTTCCAGCCATTTTCTGGCATTTACGAATCCTTCCAGCCAGGGAGAAACTTCATCTTTTCTGCCATTTGGATAGTGTGCCCAGTTCCATTGGAAGGTAGAGCGTTCCAAATGAGGCATCATAACAAGATGTCTACCGGTGTCATCTGTTAAAACCGCGGTATTAAAATGAGAACCATTTGGATTGGCAGGATAACCTTCAAAACCGTATTTACCTACGATATTATATTTTTCCTCTTCATATGGGAAACTGAATTTACCTTCACCATGGGCCGCCCAGATACCAAGCTTTGCTCCCGCAAGAGTAGAAAGCATTACCGAATTGTTTTCCTGTATCTCTACAGAAGTAAAATTACATTCGAATTTGTGTGATTCGTTATGTAACATTTTCGGTTTTTGCTCATGATCTGGATTGATTAATCCCAACTCAATGAATAACTGGCATCCGTTACAAACTCCCAGCGAAAGGGTGTCTTTCCTTGCAAAGAATTTATCCAGGGCTTCCTGAGCTTTCTCATTATACAGAAAAGCTCCGGCCCAGCCTTTGGCACTTCCCAGAACATCTGAGTTTGAGAATCCACCTACGGCTGCAATAAATTGAATATCCTCAAGGGTTTCACGACCGGTAATAAGATCGGTCATATGTACATCTTTTACATCGAAACCTGCCAAATACATGGCTCTGGCCATTTCTCTTTCAGAATTGGATCCTTTCTCACGTATTATCGCCGCTTTGATCCTTGGTTTACTAGAATCCATTTCTGGAAGTTTCCCGGTGAAATGTTCTGGGAACTTGAATTCAAGCGGTTGTTCCTTATAATTATGGTAACGTTGAGTAGCTTTGTCTATACCACTTTGTCGCTCATCAAGTAAGAAAGAGGTTTTGTACCAGGTATCCCTTAATTCTGGAATATTGAAACTAAGATCTGCTCCAGAGCTTTTAATCTTTAATTCTTTACCCTCGGTTACCTTACCAATATTGAAAAACTCTATTTTCTTATCCTTCAGAATTTCTTC
>JBFIMP010000328.1:0-2597 GCA_041611635.1 Christiangramia sp. | reverse complement strand
TCCTGGGATTATGATGGTGAAAACTATGAAGGTCCAGAGCAGGCCTTCCTAATTAGGAGAGCCAGATTGAAATTTGACGGTTGGGCGCTTACTCCTAAGCTTAAATATAAACTTGAGCTAGGTCTTTCTAATAATGATATTGCAGGAGCTAATGTTTTTACGAGAAATGCTCCACGATATATCCTGGATGCAGTTCTGAAATGGAATTTCTACGAGAATTTCGAACTATGGGCAGGTCAAACCAAGCTTCCAGGAAACGTCGAACGGGTAGTTTCTTCAGCTAATCTTCAATTTATAGATCGTTCTATCCTGAATAGCAGGTTTAATATAGACCGTGATATAGGATTGCAGCTTCACCACAAGATAAATATCGGGAAGAACTTTGTGATCAAGGAGAAGCTTGCCCTTTCCCAGGGTGAGGGGAGAAATATTACTGTTGGTAATCTAGGTGGTTTGCAGTATACGGGAAGACTTGAATTATTGCCTTTCGGTGAATTCATTAAAAAAGGAGATTATGTTCAGTCAGACCTTGTAAGAGAACAAACCCCAAAACTGATGTTGGGTGCGGTTTACGATTTTAACGATAACGCTGTTAAGACTCGCAGTAACCTTGGGAGTTATATGATCCGTGAAGATGGAACCCTTTACGAAACAGATATTACCACCTTGTTTTTAGATGCGGTTTTTAAATATAATGGTTTGTCTATGCAGGCTGAATATGCTTACAGGGAAGCAGATGAACCTCTGGCTATAAGAGAGGGTGAGACCAATCTTCCAGACTATGTTGTTGGTGTAGGAAATGCCTTCAACATACAGGCAGGTTATTTGTTCAAAACTAATTATGAGGTCGCAGCACGTTATTCTACCAACGATTTTAAAGAAATAACAAATTTATTGAGTAGAAAGGAATATACTCTGGGAGGATCTAAATATATTGTAGGGCATAAATTAAAAGTTCAGGCAGATTTAACCTATGCCTTGCAGGATGGAATTAACGACTATATAGCTTTTAGAGCTGGTTTTGATTTTCACTTTTAAAAATTAACAATTTGGTAACAGTAAATCCTTAATTTGATTGGATACTTGCACCGCTTTTTAAACACAAAAAATGGAAAATATTTACTTGTTGATGTTAGTAGCATTAGTGGTTCTAGCCATTGCCGATTTGGTGGTTGGAGTTAGTAATGATGCCGTAAACTTTTTGAACTCAGCTATTGGTTCCAAAGCGATCTCATTTAAGACGATTATGATCGTGGCCAGTCTGGGTATTTTCTTTGGAGCAGTATTCTCCAGTGGGATGATGGAAGTGGCGCGTAAAGGGATCTTTATGCCCGGCCAGTTCTACTTCGATGAGATCATGATCATTTTTATGGCCGTGATGATCACCGATATTCTTTTGCTGGACTTTTTTAATACCCTTGGAATGCCAACTTCCACAACGGTATCCATAGTATTCGAATTACTGGGTGCAGCTGTGGTGATGGCCTTAATTAAAATTAGTGCTTCAGATTCACAGACTCTATCAAACCTAGCCGGGTATATCAATACCGATAAAGCAACCGAGATCATCTCGGGAATATTTCTCTCGGTAATCATTGCCTTTACTATAGGTGCTATAGTGCAATGGCTGTCTAGGCTGGTTTTTTCTTTTGAATATGAAAAGAAGGTAAAGAACTTTGGGGCCATCTTTGGTGGTGTTTGTTTGACCGCTATAGGATACTTCATTTTCTTTAAAGGTTTAAAAGGAACCCCTTACTACGGAAGTTTTAAAGACATTCTTGCCAGCCAGTGGATCACTGTTATTGGAGTAAGCTTTATTTTTTGGACTCTTTTTTCATGGTTATTCATGAAAATATTCAAGAAAAGTATATTAATTATAGTTATTGCGATTGGAACCTTTGGTCTTGCCCTGGCTTTCTCTGGAAACGACCTGGTGAACTTTATCGGGGTGCCAATGGCTGCATATCACTCTTACGAAGCATGGGCAGCATCGGGACAGGCGGCGTCTTCTTTCTCTATGGAGGTCTTAAGAGAGAAAGTGCCGGCAGAACCTATTTTATTGTTCATCTCTGGAGGTATCATGGTTTTAACCTTGTGGTTCTCTAAAAAAGCAAGAAGCGTAGCCGAAACTGAAATTGGTCTTTCAAGACAGGGGCACGGTACAGAGAAGTTTGATCCTAATATGTTGTCCAGAGCCGTAGTTGCAGGAAGCACAAAACTTGCAGATGGATTAAGAAGCATATTACCGGTAGGTACGAAAAGAAAGATCAGCAAAAGCTTTGAAAAACCAGACGAAATCCTCGTGGGGGATAAGGCTGAAGAACAACCGGCTTTTGATATGATTAGGGCTTCGATTAACCTTACGGTTGCCGGAGTTCTTATCTCTATCGCTACATCTTATAAATTACCATTATCTACAACTTATGTGACCTTTATGGTTGCTATGGGTACTTCCTTGGCAGATAAAGCATGGGGAAGAGAAAGTGCAGTTTATAGAGTTGCTGGAGTTCTTAATGTGATTGGTGGATGGTTCTTTACGGCATTTAGTGCATTTACTGCTGCCGGGATTCTTACTTATATCATCTTCCTTGGAAAAG
>JBFIMP010000327.1:0-2599 GCA_041611635.1 Christiangramia sp. | reverse complement strand
CATTTATGCAAGAAGCTGCTGCGCATATATAATCTTATTCCTGGGGAATTAATTTAAGTTTAGGATCTATGATGTATTCGTTCCATTCCTGACTTCCCTTTTTCCTGACTATGAACTTGATAAAATAAATCTCTTCATCACCTGGTTGTCCGGCTATTACTCTTCCCACAACCACCCCGGTGTTGTCTGTATCCCTAATTCTTCTTTTTCCAAGAAGTTCGACTCCGTTATCATGTCTGAATTCGGTAATTCTAACCAGTCCGTTTCCTTCCTGAGCTGGTTTACCTTCCCAGATAATTACATCGTTTCTTTGTACCTCATAGGTGAAATCTTTTATGCTCACACTTGCCGGTTCCCCGAATGTGCAGGTCTCCTCGATGTTTTCCTGATTAATATTATCTGTATCTACTTCCAGGGTAATGATGCGGGTGTTTTGAGCATTAAGGTCTAAATTGGTGTAGACTAAACTGAAGATCAACATCAAAAACGTAACTTTTAATTTCATGATTAATTGGTTTTAGTTAGTTGTTTAAAAGCAGGATTCTGGTGATTATTCTACAAATCAGAAAAGTGAAGTGGGGGTTCAAAAGACTTACACCCTAAAAAAATTAAATTTAATGTATAAGCCATATTTGATCTTAAAGATAGAAAATTAATTTAAATAATTGAATTTCAGATAACTAAGTGTTTTTAATGTGGGCTTAAAAATTTTTGTCTGCAATTGGAAAGAAAAATAACCCAGGTTCCATTCTTGAGAAATACCAGGCTATAATTTGGATTAGTATATAGATCTCGGGCTGTAGGCCATTAGCCTGGATGTTCTTATCGGTGATAAAGGAATACAGAAAACTTTTTAAAACAGCTTTTTTGCTGTCTATGTGCTTATAAGGTAATTAGTTTCGATCTATAGCGGATTGCCGGTTGGAAATAATCAGGAAAAAGAATGTTATGGTATTACCTGATGCATAGCGCCAGGGACTTCTTCCTTTAGCTTTTTCCGTTAAAATTTTTAATACATCAGGTTATTATTCCGGGCAGGAATAGGTGTGAGAATGAAGGGAACACTATAGTCGGCTGTTCCAACTGAAGTCTTCGGAACTAAAAACCAGAAACCCTTTTTGGACGTTTGATTGGGTTTACAAAAGATAAACTTTTGTTAAGAGAGTAATTCAGCCTATTTGCACTCGTCTAAACCACCAGTAATTTAAAAAATATTGAAATATGTCTAATAAAACTTATGAAATAGGCCTGGAGCCTGTAGAACTGGATAATGCTAATGAGGAACAGAAACAAATCCTGGAAAAAGCGAAGAAAGCCAATGGTATGATCCCTAATATGTATAAGAATATGGTGAATCTTCCTGGACTGCAGGATACCTATGATGTTGGTTACAATCATTTTAGAGAGCAAAGTGGTTTTACTCCGGCAGAGCAGGAAGTTGTATTTTTAACTCTTAGTATAGATAACGGCTGTGGCTATTGTGCGGCTGCGCATAGTTTTTTAGCAGATAATATGTCTAAAACTCCAGAAGAGGTTACGAATGCTATTAGAGAAGGCAAAGAAATACCAGATGCAAAAATGAAGGCTCTTTCTGAGTTTACTAAAATAATGAACGAAAGCAGGGGAAACCCAACTCCCGAGCAGGCTAAGAGTTTCCTTGAAGCCGGTTATGAAGAGATCCACATTCTCGGGATCATCCTGGCACAGTCTGTAAAGACCATAAGTAATTATTCAAACCATATTTTTCATACCGAAATTGATGAGGCTTTTGCAGGAAGAAAACTGGAAAAAGCATAGTTATTACTGGAATGAACATAAACAGGCCGGAATAGAAATATTCTGGCCTGTTAATTTCATATGATCAATATGAGTTGATTTCTTAAAAATCAAACAAAAATCTTATTTATGAAATTATTAAATACCTATAAATTAGGAGATTTAGAACTGGAGAATCGAATGGTCATGGCACCATTAACCCGTGCCAGAGCTACAGATAATATCCCCAATGACCTAATGCTGGAGTATTACGTGCAGCGGTCTGGAGCTGGAATGATCATTTCTGAAGGGACCGCACCTTCAGCCAACGGACTTGGATATGCCAGGATTCCGGGTATTTTTTCTGCAGAACAACTTGAAGGCTGGAAAAAGATTGTGGATGCGGTTCACGATAATGGATCCAGAATCTTTCTACAGATCATGCATACCGGCCGGGTTTCTCATGAATATAATATGGAAAAGGATGCCAGGATCATCGCACCTTCGGCAGTAGCCCTGGATGGAGAAATGTACACAGACCAGCATGGTCCCCAGCCTTACCCGGTACCTGAAGTAATGAACCTTGAAGATATCAAGCAGGCCCAGCAGGAGTTCTTAACCGCCGCTAAAAATGCGATCAAAGTTGGTTTTGATGGGGTAGAAATACATTCGGCTAACGGCTATCTTGCCGATCAGTTTCTGAATACGGCTACAAATAAACGTGGTGATGAATACGGAGGTAGTATTGAAAACCGAAGCCGTTTCACTCTGGAGATTGCCGAGATGATCTCTGCCGAAATTGGAAAGGAGAGAACGGGGATAAGATTATCGCCTTTCAGCACTT
>JBFIMP010000326.1:0-2604 GCA_041611635.1 Christiangramia sp. | reverse complement strand
AGACATGCAGCTTTCTAATGATAAGCTGGTAGGCCGCGGAATTAGAATGATCATGGAAGAACTTGGCATTGGCGAAGAAGAAGCGGGCAGACTTTTAAAAGAATTTGGAAGTGTGCGTATGGTAATTTTTAATTATCGAAACGAAAAATGATCCAGTCTACTTCTGAAAAAACCTGATTTTGCATAAACCGTAGTCCAATCATAGCAGCTTAATATGAATAAATGTTTTTTAATTGTCTTCGGAATAATCCTTTCAGGATCTATTCTGTATTCTCAAAATAAACACAGAAGTTATGTTGCTTATCGAACTACTGAAGCCATCAAGATCGATGGAATTGCCGATGAATCTTCCTGGGAAAATGCAGATTTCAGCCAGGATTTTATAGATATAGAAGGCATAAAAACTCCTAAGTATAAGACCAATGTAAAAATGCTTTGGGATGATACCCATCTGTATTTCTATGCAAAAATGGAGGAACCCCATATCTGGGCGACCCTAAAACAGAGGGACACAGTAATTTTCTATAATAACGACTTCGAAATTTTTATAGATCCGGATGGGGACTCCCATAATTATATGGAATTTGAGATGAATGCCTTGAATACCGTGTGGGATCTTTTTATCGTAAAACCTTACCGGGAACCATCACCAATCATAGATAACTGGGATATAAATGGTCTTTTGTCTGCAGTACATATTGAAGGCTCTCTAAATGATGATTCAGATGAGGATAAATTCTGGAGCGTAGAAGTTGCCATACCCTGGTCGGTTCTTGAAGAAGCCAATATTCATGGAAACGGTCATAAAGATAAATTCTGGCGCATTAATTTCTCACGGGTCAACTGGGATTTTGAGCACTTTGATCAAGCATATACCAGGAAAAAAGATGAGAAAGGTAATTTCCTGCCTGAATATAACTGGGTTTGGTCTCCACAGGGAGTCATAAATATGCATGAACCAGAGCATTGGGGGTATGTTTTCTTTTCTTCTGAGAGCCCCGAAAATAAGGTTGAATTTGAAATTCCTGAAGATGAAAAAATCCGGTGGTGGCTATTTGAACTGTATAAAAAGCAAAAGGCTTATAAAAATAAAAATGGAGAATGGGCCAGTGACCTAGGAACGGTCAAGGCTGGTGTTTTGATGATGCAGGGAGAAGTTGTTGAGGCTAGATTGCAAAATCACCTTTCAGGATGGAATATTTCAGTAAAAAGTCCGGTTACCGGAAAGTCATATGTCATCACTGAAGACGGTAAATTTTTAGAATTATAAACTTTACATAATGAAATTCTCTCAACTTCTAATTCTACTTTTTTCGCTAGTACTTACTGCCTGTACAGGCAATCCAGATAAAGAAAAAGGAAACATAGCCCAAGCTTCCAAAATAGAGCCTGGAAAAACCGACTTCAAGTATTGGGTTTGGACCGGCGCTAATCATGAAAGAGCAGATTCATCATATACTGCCGAATATAAAAAATACAGTGAAAATGGTATAGATGCTGTTTTAATTAACACCAATACAGATCCCAAATTACTTGCCCGGGTAGCTCCGTTGGCCAGGAAAGAAGGTCTTGAGGTACATGCCTGGATCATGGCTATGAATCGTCCTGGCGATAGTGTTGCCTTGCAGCACCCAGACTGGTATGCTGTTAGCAGAGATGGCAAATCAAGTTTCAATAATAGGCCTTATGTAGATTATTATCAATGGTTATGTCCTTCCAGAGAAGAATCCCGAAACCATGTTCTTGGATTGGTGGAAGGACTTTCCAAAGTCGAAGGAATAGCCAGTGTTCATCTGGATTATATAAGGTTACCCGATATTTTCCTTCCAATAGGTCTTTTGCCTAAATATAATCTGGAACAGGAAGAAGAACTTCCGCAGTTCGATTTCTGTTATTGTGATGTCTGTGTATCAGAATTTGAAAATATGCATCATAAAGATCCTAGAAAAATGGAAAACCCTGCTTTGGATATCGAATGGAAGCAATTCCGGTTAAATAAGATTAAGGAGGTCGTGGATGACTCATATAAAATAGTACATGACAACGGTAAGATCTTAACTGCGGCGGTATTTCCTTATCCCGAAATGGCAGATCATATGGTTAGACAGCGATGGGATAAATGGGATATTGACGTGGTGTTACCCATGATCTATCATAACTTCTATAACGAAGAACTTGACTGGATAGGTTTTGCAACGAGACAGGGAGTTAGTGACCTGAAAGAAAAGGATACTGAACTTCATACAGGTGTCTATTTACCGGCAATGTCTGGACCTCAGCTTCAGGAGGCTATAAAGCAGGCGAAGGATAATGGTGCTAAAGGGGTTTCGTTTTTTGATGGAGGAGCTCTACAACCAGAACATCTTAGGGTAATCAAAAATAACCAATGATCAATAGAGCAATAATTGCCAATCCTTCTTTGATAGTTAAGGAAACTTAAATCTTCAGATTTCTTGCGAATATCTCTTAAACATAAGTAATATTTAAAAATTATTATTTTTATTATCTAATATTAGTTATATAAAAAAATTAAAAAAGTATATTCGATTCAATAGATTTTTTTAAATTTACTTAGCTATTTTATACATTAGAAGATGTATTTGT
>JBFIMP010000325.1:0-2641 GCA_041611635.1 Christiangramia sp. | reverse complement strand
TTTAATAAATCTCTAACCCTCACTGTTAGCCCATTTAAGTATCTTAATTGAAAAGATAAAAATGACCTACCAGTTCGATAAAAGTCTTCCGTTAAAAAAGAACATAAGCACTATTGCTGAAGAAGAAATTGAGGGTTGCTTTATTTCTCTGAACACTTTAAATATTCATGAAGCCATTCATGACATCAGAAAAAGATTCAAAAAACTTCGTGCCCTGGCCAGACTGGTAAGGGACGAAATGGGTGAGGAAAACTATAAACAGATCAATATTTATTTTCGTGATCTGGGTCGTGAAATTTCCGATCTGCGAGATCTCACCGCGCATATAGAAACCTTAAATGTGCTGAGGGAAAGATATGGGAATCACCTATATGTGAATTTTTTCAATCCTATTATCACCCAATTAGAAAAAGAACGGGATAAGTTGGAGAATGAATTCAGATCTCAAAATTTCTTTTCAGAATATCTTCCTGAAAAGCTAAAATATGCCAAGGAAGACTTGACAAGGTGGCCATTAAATTCAAATGATATCCAGGTAATCCTGCCAAGTATTCAAAGGGTTTACAAACGCGGACAAAAAGCCCTGAACAACTCTTATCAACATCCTTCAATAGAAAATTTCCATGAATGGAGAAAAAGGGTAAAATACCTTTGGTATCAAACCCTGCTTCTCCAGGAAACCTGGCCACAGTTCTTTGAAACCATGGAGGCAGAGATACACCTGTTGGCCGATTACCTGGGAAATGATCATGACCTGATGGTATTGCAAAAGAAATTAAACTCTGAAGGTATAAAACTGAAGGACCCGCAACACCTGGAACTGATGCAGGCTATTATTGATAAATACTCTCAGGTTCTAAGATCAGAGGCTAAAACAAAAGGACAGCTAATTTATGCTGAAAGCCCTGAAGATTTCACGAAAAGAATTGGTTCTTACACCCAGATAAACTGGAATTGATTTTATAATTTCAGAAGAAAAATTCAACCGCATGAAAAACATTAATATCATTTTCTTTCTCTTCACTGTATCATTTTCCTCAGGCCAGGATAGAAAAGCTGAGATCATAGATCTTACCCATACCTTCTCTGAAGAAAGCGTTTACTGGGTTACTGCTAAGGAATTCCAGTTAGAGGAAGTTGCTAAAGGCAATACCGGGAATGGTTACTATTATTCTGCCAATAATTTTTCCACCGCAGAGCATGGCGGAACGCATATAGATGCACCCATACATTTTGCCGAAAATAAACAGACCGTAGACCAGATCCCACTGGAAAATTTAATTGGAAACGGAGTGAAAATCGATGTTTCTGCGAAAGTTGTGAATAATCCCGATTACCTTATAAGCATCGATGACATTATTGCCTGGGAAAGCGAACATTCAGAAATACCAAAAGAGAGCATTGTCTTGTTTTACACAGGCTACGGGCACTATTATCCCGATGCGAAAAAATACCTGGGTACAGATGAGCGCGGACCAGATGCGGTTAAGAAACTTCATTTTCCAGGATTGTCTCCAGAAGCAGCGAATTGGCTGATCAAAAACAGAAATATTAAAGCCGTAGGACTGGATACTGCCAGTATCGATTATGGCCAATCTACAGATTTTGCGACTCACGTAGCCCTGATGACACAGAACGTGCCTGCTTTTGAAAATGTGGCGAATCTTGAAAAGCTTCCTGCCAAAGGATTCCAGGTTATTGCTTTGCCAATGAAAATAAAAGGAGGAAGCGGCGGCCCCTTAAGGATCATTGCAATCAGGTAAATTGATGTCAGTAAAAACCAGAAATCCCCTTTATTTTATTGCTCTTATGCCTCCTGAAAGCATTAGAAAGGAAGTTGAAACTTTCAAAAAAGAGATCAAGGCTAAACATGGAATAAAACATGCGCTGAAATTACCAGCGCATATCACGCTGCAAATACCCTTTAGAATATCTGAAAGTGAGTTGAAGATCCTAATTGAAAGACTAGATGATTTCTGTCTTAACCACAAAGCCTTCCTAACTAAATTGAACGGCTTTGGCAGGTTTTCCAAACAGGTTATATTCATAAAAGTCGAAGAGCATGAACCTTACTTAACATTGCATGAAGAACTCCAGCAGTTAATATTGAATTTGATAGATCTAAAAAAACATGAAATCGCATCTAAGATGCACCCTCATTTAACCATTGCGACCAGGGATCTCAAAAGGACAGAATTCCCGGCAGTCTGGGAAGATTTTAAAAACAGGAATTATACCGCTTCCTTTCTGGCCCAGGAAATTTCTCTCTTTAAACATGATGGGAAAAACTGGAAAGTAATTAAAAAATTTTCACTTCAGGAATAGACCATATTTAAATAACTGATTATCAAATTCTTAAATTATATTTAAGTAACTTTGCATTACCAAATTATCTTTCTATAGAAGGCAGCCTGCCCTGATTATTTCCGACTTCAGATCACCCCCTCTTACCTGTATCATCAGGAGGTATCTCCCCCGATTTAATATTCAATTCAAAAATTTACAAATCAAACATTATGAGTACGCTAAAACTAGAAAACTCTAAGGTTGAAGAACTCCGACATTCTTTTCGAGGAGAAATCATCCTTGAAGGTGACGTTAATTATGAAGATTCCCGGAAGGTATACAATGCCATGATCAG
>JBFIMP010000324.1:0-2653 GCA_041611635.1 Christiangramia sp. | reverse complement strand
TTTCTTCCTCATCGATGTACCAGACCTGAGTTACCACATACTCTCCTTTGGTGATCTGATTCTTCAGCTTACCGGTTTCAGCATTATATAAATAAAGATGTCCAAAATCGTCTCTTTCAGAATACCAGATGATCTCATTAGTGGAATCAAGGTAACTCCAGTTAATCTTATCCCGGCCAGATTCGTACTGAGTAGCCACTTTTTCTTGAAAGATATCTTTTACTTCTCCGGTGCTGGCATTGGCCATTCTTAGTTTTGCAATTTTATGATCTCTGGAAGTTGATACAAAATAAAGTCTCGAGGAATCATTACTCCATTCATTATCATCAAAACTTCCTGAACAACTTATATCATCACAAAGGGTTCCCCTGCGAGGGTCTGCATCTATCTTTAAATTTATGACTTCCTTGCTTTCTGTATCTATGATCACCCGCTCAATCTGGATCGCTTTTTCGTCTTCAGGTAAGGGATATTTCCAGGTATGTAATTTTGGAGCCCCAATATTCGTGGTGACCAGGTACATATCGCTCACGTGTCTTTGATCCTGGCGGTAGGTAGCGATTTTTTTAGAGTCTGGTGACCAAAGTAAGATCGCCCTGTCACTTTTTCTCCAACCGGCATTATCTGTGGCATATCCGTAATTCTCAAATCCCTTAGTAGTGAGCTGTGTTTCTTTTCCGGTTTCAAGATCTCTCATCCAGAGGTTCCAGTTTTTTATAAATGCTACCTTTTTGCCATCTGGAGAAACCATCTCAGAAATTTTGTGAGTGGTATTAGTTGTTTTAATGCCAAGATTGGTTCTGGCAAGTAAACTCTCCAACGAACTGGCACTTTGTTTGGAGCCATTTTCCACATTCACCAAAACATATTCCTCTCTATTCTTTGTGGATACCTGATACCAGAAATTTTCTTTATCCAGCCAGGTAGGACTAACATGCTTTCTATAGACTTGGGCATCTGTATAATCGCCTAAAAATTGAACTGCCCTTTCATAATCTTCTTTTGTAACGGTTTCTTTCGTTACCTGAGCATAAGACGTGAATTTGAATAAAGTAATTAGGAAAAATAAGAGTAGGGACTTTTTCATGCAGAAATTTTTGTTTGAATAAGCAAGATAAAAAATAAAAAGGGCTATCCAGAATAATATGATTTTCACTGGGGCAAAACTTTAGTGAATCCAGGGTAAATTATAGACCGGTGATAATAAGATTCGACCAAGAATACAGTTCAGATCAGGGCCTAGTTTTAAAAATTATTATGAATATCTTTGGCCAAAATCCAAGATTTGTTCCGAAAGCGATTTTATTATTTTATCAAGATACAGTATTTAGGTTACCGTTTGCATGGTTGGCAAAAACAACCAGACGTAAAGACGGTTGAAGGTTTGATCACTAAGACCTTAAGGTGGGTGATGCCCGATGCCAAGTATAAAATTCTTGGCACCAGCAGGACAGACGCTATGGTTTCTGCCGAAGAATCTGCTTTTGAATTATTTCTGGATCATGAACCCCTTGCAGACCTGGATGAATTTCTGAAAGATTTCAATAAGAATCTTCCTCAGGATATAAGAGCTTTGAGTATAAAAGAAGTAGATGAAAAGTTCAATATCATCCAGCATTCCAAAACTAAGCAATATGCCTATTTGTTTAGTATTGGAGATAAGTTTCATCCTTTCTGTGCTCCATTTATGGCGAACTTTCAGGAAAATCTTGATATTGAAAAAATGAAAGAAGCGGCAGGCCTTTTCCAGGGAAAACATAATTTCAAGAACTATTGCGTTCGGGTTTCAGATAAGAGCACTTTTGAGAGAGAGATGATTAAATCTGAACTAGTAGAGAATACTGAATATACTGCTAATTTTTTCCCCGAGCGTTCTTATATTTTCCATATCCATGCCTCCGGATTTTTGCGCCACCAGGTTAGGTTGATGATGGGCAGTCTTGTGCTTATAGGCAGGGGAGAGCTAAGCCTTGAGGACATCAGGAATAGTTTGAAACCTGATAGTCCTGAATTACAAATGGACTATATCGCACCGGCCTCTGGATTAATATTGAATAAAATCGAGTTCGATTAATCTATTCGTTTTCAAGGATCTTTAAGGAGATCTTGATGGTTTCATAAGGGATGGCTTCTTCAAAGTATTCAAAATAGGTCCTTAACCCGCTGGGATTATCCAGTTTCTTTTTGGCGCTTTTTATAGATTGAAGCTCAGATTTAGGTACGAACTGTTTCAGGTTTACTTCTTCGCCTTCATCATAGAGTTTTATTAAATGTGAAAATATCGTATTTCTGGCAACCCCCCGTTCTTTAGCGATCTCCTCTACACCCAAACCATCTTTATAAAGCGATAAGGTTTCTTTTAAAGTGTTTCCCTTTTTGGTCTTCTTTATGGTTTTCTTTTCTCTCTTGTCTTTACTGAAGGCAATGATCTCCTTAATAAACCTGAAACCATAATCTTCCATTTTCTTTCTTCCCACTCCATTTATGAGCATGAATTCGGAATCTGACATTGGCCGTTGCTTTTCCATATCCTTTAGAGCAGCGTCATTAAAGATGAGGTAAGCAGGAATATCTTCTTCCCGGGCAATTTCCAGACGCAATTGCCTTAACCTTTCAAATAACGAATTATTTGCAGTAGTTGTTTTTTCAGTCT
>JBFIMP010000323.1:0-2678 GCA_041611635.1 Christiangramia sp. | reverse complement strand
TTGAATTGGTAACGATGGTGTCGCTGTTTCTCAAGGCACCTGTGTTCACGAAATCCAGTAGTTTCTCTTTTAACTCTTCAACTCCCAGATTGGTTTTTGCAGATAACAGTAAAAATTGGGCACGCTCTCCATGGCTGGAAATATCTTCAAGCTTTTCTTTTAAATTCTCAACTTCTTCCGGGGCCAGCCGGTCGGTTTTATTGGCGATGATCAATAGTGGTTTCTGCGGGAACTTGTTCTTGATCTTTTCGATTTCAATTCTTACCTCTTGCAGCCTTTCTCTATTCACCGCGATCTGTGAACTGTCTACCAGGTAAACCACAACCTGCGCCTGGCTTATCTTCTCAAAGGTCTTTTTAATCCCGATACTTTCAACCACATCTTTGGTTTCCCTGATCCCCGCGGTATCTATAAAGCGGAATCCAACTCCTCCAATGCTCATTTCATCCTCGATAGTATCCCTGGTTGTTCCGGCAATATCAGAAACTATAGCGCGTTCTTCATTTAATAAGGCATTCAGCAAAGTAGATTTACCTACATTAGGTTCGCCTACAATAGCCACAGGGATTCCATTCTTCAGAACATTTCCGGTAGCGAAAGAATCGATGAGTCTTTTAAGAACGGTCTGGATTTTAGCGATAAGCTCCTTGAACTGATCGCGATTAGCAAACTCCACGTCTTCTTCAGCAAAGTCCAGTTCCAGTTCGATAAGGGAAGCGAAATTCAGCAATTCTTCTCGCAGCTTTTGAATTTCATTCGAAAAGCCACCACGCATTTGTTGCATGGCCATCTGGTGAGAAGCTGCATTTTCAGAATTAATTAGATCTGCTACTGCTTCTGCCTGGCTAAGATCCATTTTTGCATTCAGGAATGCGCGCAAGGTGAATTCTCCGGCTTCCGCAGAACGGCAGCCATTTCTTATGAGTAATTGAATAATCTCCTGTTGAATATAGGGGCTACCGTGACAGGATAATTCAACGGTTTCTTCACCCGTATAGGATTTTGGAGCACGAAAAACAGAAGCCAGAACTTCATCTATGGTTCTTTCGCCATCCATGATATTTCCCAGGTGCAAGGTATGAGTAGGTTGCTTAGCAAGATCTTTTTTGCTTTTCGCTTTAAAAAGCGGGGCCACAATTTTAAGGGCATCGGGTCCTGAAACCCTGATCACGGCAATAGCACCGGCACCTGAAGGTGTGGCGAGGGCAACAATAGTATCATTCAATTTCATGTGGCAAATTTATAAAAGAAATTCTTGCTATGGGTAATTCTGTAACAAAGCTGGTTTTTACTCGTCTTTTATATAGATACCATCATTAACCATCAAAAAAAAGAAATGAGAGAAGACAAACAAATGTTAGTCATGACGCACCTTAGTCAGTTATTAGACCTGGTTACGGGCGTAGGCGGATTCATAGTTCCGCTTATACTTTGGCTTACTCAGAAAGATAAAGTGGCCGGAATGGATATGCACGGAAAAATGATCCTGAACTTTCAAATAAGCCTTTTCATTTATTCAATTATCTGTATTCCGCTCATCATTTTATTCGGACTGGGAATACTCTTATTGATCATTATTGGTCTCATTGCCCTTATTCTGCCGATCATGAATGCCTTAAAGGTGAGTAATGGTGAAATGCCCTATTACCCTTTGACCATAGAATTTTTGAAGTAATGATAATAGTAAAAACCGTCATTCTGAACTTGTTTCAGCCTGACGGAATAAAATTTAATCAGTTGGTTTTTTTTAATTAGTAATAAAAAGCCCGTTCAAATTAATGAACGGGCTTTTTTATATTTTGGAACAACTATTTTCTAATTGCTTCCTCCTTTAGGAAGAGCTGTGGAGGGCTTAATTGTTAAGCATTACCGGCATAACCAGCATGGTGATCTTTTCTCCTGGATCCAGTCCGTCAACCGGAGTAAGAATACCGGCCCTGTTTGGTAAGCTCATTTCCAGCATAACTTCATCAGCCGTAAGGTTACCCAACATCTCGATAAGGAATCTTGAGTTAAAACCTATTTGCATATCATCTCCCTGGTAAGAACAGGTTAAACGCTCTTCAGCCTTATTACTGTAATCTACATCTTCCGCAGAAATATTCAGCTCGGCACCGGCGATCTTCAATCTTACCTGGTGCGTGGTTTTATTAGAGAATATTGAAACCCTTCTTACAGAACTTAAAAACTGGTTTCTTTCTATAGTTAGTTTATTAGGATTCTCTTTTGGAATTACCGCCTCGTAATTTGGATACTTCCCGTCGATCAATCTACAGATCAACTGAGTTTCGTCAAAAGTGAACTTCGCATTAGAATCGTTGTATTCTATCAATACTTCAGATTCGCTTCCGGCAAGTATACCTTTAAGAAGGTTCAAAGGTTTTTTAGGCATGATAAATTCAGCATCCTGGTTAGCTTTGATATCTTCTCTGGAATATTTTACAAGTTTATGTGCATCTGTCGCCACGAAAGTAAGCCCATCTTCTTTGAACTGGAAGAAAACCCCACTCATCACCGGTCTAAGATCATCATTTCCTGAAGCGAAAATGGTCTTGGAAATAGCAGAAGCAAGTATATCTGCCTCAACTATGGTGCTGCTTGGATCTTCAAGCTCTACCGGGTTTGGGAATTCTGCACCGTCGGCATATGCAAGGGCATATTTACCGTGGTTTGAACTT
>JBFIMP010000322.1:0-2685 GCA_041611635.1 Christiangramia sp. | reverse complement strand
ATCGCTTACTCTCAAAGCGGGTGCAAATATAAAACGACTTTTCTTCTCAAACCAAATAAAAATGAACTTTTTTTTATCCGGTTTTTAAAGAAGCTTCTTTTGCCTATCCCTTATAACACGTACTCTTAATGAACGACCGCTTCGTTTTTAAAGCGGCTGCAAATATAGAACGACTTTTCCTCTCAAACCAAATAAAAAACAAACTTTTTTTTATTAATTTTTGAAGGCCGATCTACTCCCCATCCCCCATCATCAGTACTTTCAGTGAACATACGCCTTGCTCTCAAAGCGGCTGCAAATATACACCAACTTCTTTCTTCTCACCAAACATTTTTTTAAGTTTTTTTAGAGAAAAACACCCCACCTCTTCTAAGACACTGCTCGTCAATTATTTCAGCCTGAAAAAATTTTTATGTTCAATTAAAAAAGCTCAATAACTTCAGAAAAAGAACTCCTATATATTAAGGTATACCTTATATCACAATAAAATCACCTATATACATATATGTATTGTGCAACCAAATCCAACACCTTATCTTTGTGGCTTCGCAAAAAATGAATATAATGATCAAGATTACTCTGCCAGACGGAAGTATTAAAGAGTTTGAAAAAGGCACTACACCAATGCAGGTGGCCAAAAGTATTAGTGAAGGCTTAGCCAGAAATGTTATTTCGGCTAAATTCAATGATGAAACGGTGGAAGTTTCCACTCCATTAAATACCGATGGCGATCTTGTTCTATTCACCTGGAGCAACGAAGAAGGAAAGAAAGCTTTCTGGCATTCTACTTCTCACGTTATGGCTCAGGCGATCCAGGATCTTTATCCCGGCGCTAAACTTACTATAGGACCAGCTATTGAAAGAGGGTTTTATTATGATATAGATTTCGGTGATCAAAAGATCTCTGAAAACGACTTCAAAAAGATCGAAAACAGAATGCTGGAGATCGCTCGTGGAAAACATGATTTCCAGATGAGAGAGGTAAGCAAGCAGGAAGCTCTGGATTTTTATAAAAATGAGAACAATCAGTTTAAGGTTGAGCTCATAGAGAACCTTGAAGATGGAGATATCACTTTCTGTGATCACGACAGCTTCACCGACTTATGTCGTGGAGGCCACATTCCGAACACCGGTATCATCAAAGCTGTTAAATTAATGAGTGTTGCCGGCGCATACTGGCGAGGTGATGAAAACAATCCGCAGCTTACAAGAGTTTACGGAATCTCGTTTCCGAAGCAAAAAGAATTAAAAGAATATCTAGAGCTTTTAGAAGAAGCAAAAAAACGCGACCACAGAAAACTGGGGAAAGAACTTGAATTATTCACCTTTTCACAAAAAGTTGGTCAGGGATTACCATTATGGTTACCTAAAGGAGCCGCGTTGAGAGAACGACTGGAAAACTTCCTGAAGAAGGCTCAAAAGAAAGCCGGATACGAAATGGTAGTTAGTCCTCATATTGGTAGTAAAGAACTATACGTAACTTCCGGGCATTATGCCAAATATGGTGAAGACAGTTTTCAGCCTATCACTACTCCCAACGAAGGAGAGGAATTTATGCTGAAACCGATGAACTGTCCGCATCACTGCGAAATGTATAATGCATCTTCATGGAGCTACCGTGATCTTCCGAAGAGATTTGCAGAATTCGGTACTGTTTACAGATATGAGCAAAGTGGAGAGTTACACGGATTAACCCGCGTGAGAGGCTTTACTCAGGATGATGCGCATATTTTTTGCATGCCGGAACAACTGGATGAAGAATTCAAAAAAGTAATTGACCTTACCTTATATGTATTCTCTTCTCTAGGATTTGAAGATTTTACGGCGCAGGTGTCTTTGAGGGACCCTGAGAACAAAGAAAAATATATTGGCTCAGATGATGTTTGGGAAAAAGCAGAAACCGCCATTATTAATGCTGCGAAAGAAAAAGGACTTAATTATGTAGTTGAAACCGGGGAGGCAGCTTTTTACGGACCAAAATTAGACTTTATGGTCAAGGATGCCCTGGGCAGAAGCTGGCAACTTGGAACCATACAGGTAGATTATAATTTACCGGAGCGCTTTGACCTGACATACAAGGGAAGTGACAATGAGTCACACCGCCCGGTCATGATCCATAGAGCTCCTTTTGGAAGCATGGAACGCTTTATCGCCATATTGCTGGAGCATACCGGTGGAAACTTCCCGCTTTGGTTAATGCCAGAACAGGCTATTATTCTCTCGCTCAGTGAGAAATATGAAAAATACTCACAAAAAGTTTTAACTTTGCTCGAAAATAACGAAATTCGCGCCCTTGTTGACAACAGAAACGAGACAATAGGTAAGAAAATCAGGGAGGCAGAAGTTAACAAATTCCCTTATATGCTTATTGTTGGGGAGCAGGAAGCCAATGATGGTACGATTTCTGTACGTAAACATAGCGAAGGTGATTTGGGAACAATGAAGATTGAAGACTTTGCAAATTTGATTAATTCAGAAATCAATAGTACCTTAAAGCCTTTTAAAACTGAAGTTTAATTAAAATTACAAGCCATAGCTATACGTAGAAAAAAACCGAACAGATTCGGAAGACAAAAAGAAGAACAACACCGAATCAATGAGAAAATTAAAGCAGACGAGGTTCGCCTCGTTGGTGATAATGTTGAAATGGATGTATATCCAATCAGAAAAGCCCTGGCAATTGCT
>JBFIMP010000321.1:0-2733 GCA_041611635.1 Christiangramia sp. | reverse complement strand
TGAACCTTTTGATAATCAACTTCAGAATCTTCAGTATAGAGACCTGTTTTATACCAAGATCCCAAGAGCATTAAGGTTTAACGATCGTATTTCTATGGCCCATAGTACCGAACTCAGGGAACCCTTCTTAGATTATCGTTTGGTAGAATTCGCTTTTGCTCAACCGGAACATTTTAAGATTAAAGGGAGCATTCATAAGTATCTTTTACGGGAACTAGTTAAAGAGCTGGTGCCTTCATATATTACCTATGCTCCAAAAAGGCCACTTCAAACACCACAAAGGGAATGGCTTGGTGATGATCTTAGTTCCTGGGTGGAGGAACAACTGATAAGGCTTACTGAAGGTCCTTACGCCAGTTGGTTTGACATGGATGAAGTCTATAGGGAGTGGGGAAAGTATAAGGAAGGGGAAAGGCAAAGTAGTTTTCACATCTGGCAATGGATAAATTTTTCATTATTGCTGAAAATGCAGGAATAACCAGATTTAATAAGCTTTCAACTAATACCTTCAATAGTGGTTAATCCGCTTAAATTTTTATCTTTGAATTTGATCCATCATTAGTATTCAGGCATATTGAAATCCCGGAAAATCTTCATTCTTCTGCCCGATGGGGTAGGTCTTCGAAATTTTGCTTTCACCTCTTTTGCAGAGCAAGGCAAGAACAGAGGCTGGGACGTTATTTTCTGGAACCATACTCCTTTTAGAATATCAAATCTTGGTTTCAAGGAAATTATTCTCAACGGGAAACCCCGAGCCCTGACCGATCTTTATAAAAGGGCTAAAATAGAATCTGAACTGGCGCACTTTGAAAATAAATTTAAAGATCCGGTTTATAGTTCTTATAAATTTCCGCCCTCTAAATCGGGATGGAAAAACAAACTTAAAAATGTCCTGGTCAAAGTCTATTCAAAATATTATTCAGGTGAAAATGGTAACGGGAAGCTAAGAAACAGGATAGAAAATTCAGAGCGAAAGGGAGAGTATTACAAACATTGTCTTGAGGTACTTGAAAATGAAAAACCAGCTCTGGTCTTTTGCACTAACCAGCGTGCCGTAAATGCTATTGCCCCAATAACTGCTGCTAAGGATCTTGGTATACCTACGAGTTGTTTTATTTTCTCCTGGGATAATTTACCAAAAGCGACAAAGATCGTAGAAACTGATCATTATCTTGTATGGAGCGAGTTTATGAAGCATGAATTACAATCTTATTACCCTTTTATTTCTGATTCTCAAATTAAAATTACCGGGAGCCCTCAGTTTGAACCTCATTTTGATATGGATCTTAGGATTTCCAAAGATGATTTCTATAAAGCATATGACCTTGATTTTGAAAGGAATTATTTATGCTATTCAGGTGATGATATTACCACCGCTCCTCATGATGAATTTTATCTTAAGGACACGGCTATGGCCGTTAGAAAACTCAATGCAGAAGGAGAAAATATTGGAATTATTTTCAGAAGAAGTCCCGTGGATAATTCAGGACGTTACAATGATATTCTGAAGAACTTTTCTGATGTGATCGTGCCCATTGAGCCGCAATGGGAACAGATGGGGGAGGAGTGGAATACGGTGTTACCATCAAAGGCCGATTTAAAGCTTCAAACGAATATTATTCAGCATACTTTTATGGTTATCAATGTTGGCTCTTCAATGGTGTTTGATTATGCCAGTTACGGATTGCCTTGCGCTTATATTAATTACAATCCTGATATTGAGTATCTCCAAAAGGATACTAAAAGCGTTTATAATTATATTCATTTCAGGTCGATGCCGGCCGAAGACGCTGTTTTCTGGATCAATTCAATATCTGAACTAGTTGAAGTAATAAAGGAAGTAAGACACAAAGAATCAAGCACTGTCCAAAATAAGGCTCAACAATGGTTCGATCTGGTTAATAAGCCGCCACATCATAAAGCTTCTGAAAGAATTTGGAATAGTTTTAATGAAATTGCTGAGTTATGCACATAGCTTTTCTTACCCCGGAATATCCACATAAATTAACAGGACCTTCGGGAGGTCTTGGTACAAGTATTAGAAATATGGCTGAAGCTCTTGTGAAAAAAGAGATAAAGGTTAGTTTATTAATTTATGGACAGAAAATGGATTTTTCATTTATCGAAAGTGGAATTAATTATTATGTCATAAAACAGAAAACTTATCTATGGGGAGGTTGGTATCTTTATAGAAAACATCTTCAAAAATTCATCAATAAAATAATTAGAGAAAAAAATATAAATATTCTTGAAGCTCCAGACTGGACGGGCATAACAGCATTGATGAAGCTAAACTGCCCGGTTGTAATAAGAATGAATGGAAGTGATGCCTATTTTTGCCAGCTGGACGGTCGGAAACAAAAACCGAAAAACCGATTTTTTGAAAAATCAGCCTTAAGTAATGCAGATCACTTAATTTCTGTAAGCGCTTATACAGCAAAAACAACCAGGGAAAATTTGGGTTTAAAGCGGGAAATTGAGGTTATTCCCAATAGTATTGGAATTGACAGGTTTTTACCCTCCAAGGAACAAATTAACCCTAATCAAATATTATATTTTGGAACTCTTATTAGAAAAAAGGGAGTATTGGAGCTTGCTAATATTTTTAATCATGTTATTAAGAAATATCCGAATGCCGAATTAGTTTTAGTAGGAAAGGATGTAATTGACATTTTTGAAGGACGATCTACACTTGAAATATTCAAATCGAAATTATCTGAAAATGCGCAAAAG
>JBFIMP010000320.1:0-2738 GCA_041611635.1 Christiangramia sp. | reverse complement strand
TTTTTCTTTTATGTATTTAAATAAATTAAACATTGATTTAATTCTGGATTCTGTTTGGTTAATGCCACTATCCAAAGTCTTAATTCCTCAATTTCGTGAGGCAGCAAACGTTGAATTGCTTTCTTAACTTCCTTACAGAACAAACTAGCATCAAAACTTACTTTATCAAGTACTGTTTTGGTGTATTCAAACATTGCTCTCGCCATAATTTGAATTTGATTTAGGTTAAAGTTAGATTGATAAAAAAAAGTAGAATTGTTTTATAGGCATTCAATTTTGATCAGCTCAATATAGTAATATTCATTGTATTTTAACAATTGTTTTATAAGTTTAACAATATTAGAACCTATTGTCTCCACTTAAAACATCTCCAATACCCCCTAAAATACTACCCTCTCCTTTATCTTTTCCACCTCCCTGTGGTGCGGCCTGATGTATTCTGCTGGCCAGCCTGCTAAACGGTAAAGATTGTATGAATACCGTTCCAGGACCGGTTAAGGTTGCAAAAAATAATCCTTCACCACCAAATATTGTATTCTTTATGCCTCCAACGAACTCTATATCATAATCCACGGTTTGTTCAAACCCAATGATGCATCCTGTATCTACTTTCAGTTTTTCACCCGGTTTTAATTCTTTTCTGGCCATGGTACCGCCGGCATGAACAAAGGCCATCCCGTCACCTTCTATTTTTTGCATGATAAAACCTTCACCCCCAAAGAAACCTCTACCTAGTTTTTTACTGAATTCAATTCCTATAGAAACCCCCTTTGCGGCACATAAGAAGGCATCTTTCTGGCAAATGAATTTTCCATTGAACCTGGTAAGATCTATTGGGATTACCTTCCCTGGATAGGGAGAAGCAAAACTTATTTTTTTCTTTCCCTGGACCTCATTGGAAAATATGGTCATAAACAGGCTTTCTCCCGTTAATAGGCGTTTGCCGGCCCCCAGTATCTTTCCAAGAAAACCTTCATTTTGTTTAGACCCATCACCAAATATGGTATTCATTTGAATACCATTATCCATCATCATAAAGTTTCCTGCTTCAGCGATAACAGCCTCCTGAGGGTCCAGTTCGAGTTCTACATATTGCATTTCCTCACCAAAGATCTGGTAATCTATTTCGTGTGCATTCATGATGTTAAGCATTTGGCTTAAAGCTATTAGCTCTAAGCAAGATTATATTATATTTATTTTAAAGCCGGGAGCTTTCAGCTTACGGCTTCGAACTTTTAGCTTTTACCGTCCATTCAAATTCAAAAACCGAAACTTCGTCTCCATCATTATTTAAACCAACAGATTTCATCCAGAAGGTTTGACCTTCGCCAGTTTTCAGGGTTCGATCTAATGCTTCATTCACCTTATTTCCATCATAGCAGGTGAATTTGATCTTCCCGGTAGCCTTTTTGGTAAATACCGATTTATTCTGGGCAACCAACATAGAGATCTTTTTATCACTCTGCTGGATCTTATTCATTACCAGGGCCCCGGTACTAAGCTCGGCTGCCATGGCCTGTACGGCAAAATACATGGAGTTGAAGGGATTCTGATTTATCCAGCGATGTTTCACCCCTACCTCACATTCTGTCTGGTCTATATATTTCACCCTCACCCCACATAACCAGGCACTTGGTAATTTCAACATTAGAAAAGAATTTAGTTTTGAGGGTGAAAGCTTCATTTATAAGGTATTTGGTTGATTTTTTTATAAAAATAGGAAATATGTGCCAGTATTCAATTCTTAATGTTATGTTAAATTTAAGTACTATGCGTTGCATAATACCTTCTTTTAGATATATATTTGTATAAGATCATAATAGGTTATAAACTTATCAATCAAAAAACATCATGAAAAAATCATCTCAAACTCAGGCAATTGACTTATCGAAAAGAAGTGATTCACCGATAAACAGAACACAGATCTATCTGGCGGTAACTTTTATTTACCTCTATTTTATCACAGCTATTTTCTTTTAACATCAATCAAATTAAAAAATCAAAGAATGACCACTGAAACCATCAACCATAATAAAACGCTTACAACTGTATTACATCTATCGGTTTTTACGAAGTACTTTATACCTCTAGGAAATTTTATTTTTCCAATGTTGTTATGGCTGGCACGTAAACAGGATCCTTTTGTAGATCATCACGGGAGAAATGCTCTCAATTTTCAGATAAGCATGTTTCTCTATACTGTTTTCCTGATTGCTGTTGGAGTTGCCACTTTTGTTTACTTCGGACTTAGATTTACAGCAAACGAGCCTTTATTTTTTACACAAGACTCTTTTGTAATAGAGAACATTAGCGATGCTCTGCCATTTTTCATCACTCTGGGCATTTTAGGAATAATATTGCTGGGTCTTTTTATTCTTGAACTATTCGCGGTTATCAATGCGAGTATTAAAGCAAACGAGGGACAGTTATATAAATACCCGCTAACCATCAAGTTTTTAGGTTCGGAGAAACCGAACGACACTAATCATCACTTTAATCAATCAAAAAATGAACAGTTTAATGACACCCAAAAACAAACACTATGAAGATTGAAAATACAAAAGCCCAAATGCGTAAGGGTGTACTGGAATATTGTATTCTCTCGGTACTCCGGGATGAGGATGCCTATGTGGCAGAGATTCTGGATACATTAAAGGACGCTAAACTATTGGTTGTGGAGGGTACAATCTACCCTTTACTCACCAGGCTTAAAAATGCAGGATTACTCAATTATCGTT
>JBFIMP010000319.1:0-2773 GCA_041611635.1 Christiangramia sp. | reverse complement strand
ACTATGATTCGGTTACGCAGCCAAGGCGTAGTTATTCTCGCCGTTTAAAAAAGTGTGAAATATGAGATTTAAGAGCTATATCCCAGCGCTCTACGTGCTTACAACTCAATTAGACTCGCTGTCAAAACCAAGTCGACCCCATAAAATAATGAACATATTCTTTGTGATCTGGGCGTTGCCACTACGCTTTCGCTCTGTGGCCGGGCTATCCGCTACTAGTTTTTGTTCGTCAACTCACAAAAAGCTATCCGCTGCTATCCCTAACGCAAATAAGAACTATAATTACCATCATTCTGAACTTGTTTCAGAATCTCATTGTAAAGAACCTGAAACAAGTTCAGGTTGACGAATTATTAAAATTCCCTTCTCAAACTATCAAAGAAATCCAACTGTAGTTTACAATCGGGCCAGCAAAGATACTCATTTAAATTTATATCTTTGAGACACTACAATATTAAGCAAAACCCATACCAGAATGATAAAATTTGCCCTGATCAAAGAACGAAAAACTCCACCGGATAGAAGAGTGGTTTTTTCACCACAAATGCTAAAAAAAGTGGTTTCCCAATTTCCGGAAGCTTCTTTTAAAGTGGAAAGTTCTGATATCAGGATATTTAGCGATGATGAATATCGTGAGGCGGGTTTTGAGGTTTCCGAAGATATCAGCGATTGCGAGGTACTTCTTGGGGTAAAAGAAGTGCCTATTCCAAATCTGATACCTGACAAAAAGTACTTTTTCTTTTCCCATACCATCAAAAAGCAGCCATATAATCGTGATCTGCTTCGCGAGATCCTGGAACAAAATATCGAACTATACGATCATGAGGTGATTACCGATAAAAATAAGGCAAGGCTAATTGGTTTTGGTCGATACGCCGGTTTGGTAGGCGCTTATAACGGAATTCGGGCTATTGGAATCAGGGAAAACAGTTTTGAACTTCCTAAGGCCGAAACTTTGCCGGACCTTCAAGCAATGCTGGAAGAATTGGACAAGATTAAATTACCCAATTATAAATTCGTTTTAACAGGAAGCGGTAAGGTTGCCCATGGAGCCAAAGAGATCCTGGAGCACCTTAACATGCAACAAATAGATCCGGAAACCTATTTAACAAATGAATTCAATGAGCCGGTATATTGTCATATAGATGTGCTGGATTATGCTAAACGCAAAGATGGCGCCCAGGGAAGTCGCATGGAATTCTATAAAGTGCCAGAGAATTATGATCCAGATTTCATGAAGTTTGCCAGGACCAGCGATGTATTTATTGCCGGTCATTTTTATGGGCAGGGTGCTCCCGTATTCTATACTAAAGAGGATATTCAACATAAAGATTTCCGTATAAAATATGTGGCAGATATTTCGTGTGATATAGCAGGTCCTGTTGCCAGTACCATTCGGCCTTCCACCATCGCCGAACCTTTTTATGGCTATGATCCTGAGACCGGTGCCGAAACCGATTTTCGTGATCCCAAAGCCATCACCATCATGGCGGTAGATAATTTACCCTGTGAATTGCCTAAAGATGCCAGTGAAGGTTTTGGAGAGATGTTCCTTAAAAATGTGATCCCGGCTTTTTTTAATGATGATAAAAACGGTATCCTGGGGCGCGCCCGCATGACCCAGAACGGAAAGTTAACTCCTTTATATTCTTATTTGCAGGATTATGTTGAGGGTGCCATGTAAATATTTCTGCTGTATTCCAGTATTAGGCAGGTGAAAAGTCCTAGGCTGTAAGCCAGCAGATCCCAAACCGAAAAACTGCTGCCAAGAATGACCATCACTATTTTTGGTGGCTGGTACTGCAGCACTTTTACAATGTTGATAAGCTGGAAGAATTCGACAGCGAAAGAAAACACTAAAACGGTGATTATTCCTTTTAAAACAGAGAGTTGGCTTATAGCCATGAGGAAACAATAGATAAGGATCACCACCAGGAAATCTCCCAGGTATGGCCTGATAAAATCGTCCTTTATATAGCTTGCTATAAAGATCTCGATGGTCAGGAGAATGATGAATCCAAACCAATAGTAAATTCTTTTATTCCTTTTCATAATCATCCTTACTCATAAAGTTGACGGGATATTTTTTAAGTTTTGATTGTGAACCTCTAACTACCGGCAAATGGACTGCCAAAGATTCCCACAGCAAGTTCGGCCCAGATTAGGATAAATATTGCCAGTACAACTCCACATAGAATGATCCTTTGTTTCAGGGAGCTGGTTTTCCTTAGCACTATGTTTATGGCGAGACCGGTGAGGAAGAGAAGTATTCCCATGATCATGAAGTCAAGTAAAGACCAGTAAATTTCATTGCTAAATTGCATGGCGATAAAAGGGATCAATAAAATAGCTACTACGATGAGCAGGATGACTAAAATTCTTGATGTTTTCATAGTGATCGATTTAATTGATTGTTACTTAAATTAAGTGCTTTGAAATCCAAGCGTTACATATAAAGATATAGTTCAGTTTCTTTAATTCTTTTTTGCAGAGGTCATTGCTGGTATATATCAATTTTTTACCGGCATTCAGATGTTCCCGAAAAGCCTTTCGGCCTGTTGCTGGCATTGTATCCCGTGTTTGGTTTCCGGTCTATGAACAATTTTTCCATTTGTATATTTGTTTTACTAAAGTTTTGGTGTAACTGGCAATATTGCCTTCTGTGTAGCACGAAGAAAATAAAATCGGGGTGATCGTTCACCATAAGTAAACTCATGATCCCCAACTTCACCCTATGATCAAAAGCGATATTTATATTACCTATTATGTTCTT
>JBFIMP010000318.1:0-2780 GCA_041611635.1 Christiangramia sp. | reverse complement strand
GATAATAAAGCGATCGTTTTAGCTGATTAACTTTCAGAACATATTATAAAAAAGGCCTTTCAATCGAAAGGCCTTTTTTTATTCATTCTATTTTGGAGACAACCACTTTTCCCTTTCCTTAACCGCTTCCTTCGAAGCATTCGCGTCTATCTTTATCGAATAGGTAGGATCTGGTTTTAGCTTTACTTCGGCTGTTCTTTCTTTTCCAAATCTTTTATAAGTGACCTTAACGTTACCGGACTCTATACTTGCGATCTGTTTTCTGAAGTCTTCAGGCGTGGTAACAGCAGTACCGTTTAGTGAAATAATTATATCTCCTGAACCTAAGCCAGCTTCATAGGCTGGACTTCCTTTATAGGTGTTTCTGTAGATCTTCAGCCCAGCATCTGTTTTCTTTAGATCTGCCCCAAAATGTGATTTATCTTCTTCTCTTTTTATGGTAACACCTACACTTCTAAATAGATTCTCATAATCTGGCTTTTCACTTTGATAAATATGCTTGCTGAAAAAGTTTGTGGAGAATTCTTCGCCAGCATATTGCTTTAGGGTTTCTTCGATATCTTCAACTTCATAGGCTACCTCGGTTTTACCATATTTCTTCCACATCAATTCCATAAAATCATCCAGGTTAAGTCCTTCCTGTCTTAATGAAAGGTCCAGGGCGAGACCTAAGATACTTCCGTAAGAATAATAGGAGATAAAGGTGTTTTCGAAGTTCGTTGGATCAACCGAGGTTGCGGCGTCTACAAATGGCGCCTGGTAGCTCATTTCGATAGGGTTAAAGTATTCCAGCGCCGGGGAGTTCCATACGTAGTTGAAAGTGCCTGAAAGGCCTTCAATGTATTCCTCCGGTGTGTTCACCTCAGCCCTGCATAAGATCAACCCTGTATAATAACTGGTAAAACCTTCGGCGAACCAAAGTGAACCGGTCATATTTGCTTCGGTAAAATCAAAAGGTTCCAGCTCATCGGGGCGGATTCTTTCGACATTCCAGGCATGGAAAAATTCGTGGGCTACGGTTCCAATATTTCCTTTCATTCCGCCGTTAGACAGGCTTTCCTGATCGGTTAAGATGGTGCTGTTCCTGTGCTCCATCCCGTCTCCCGATACATTTGGCATGTAGCAGGCTAAGAAAGTATATTTTCCGTAATCAAAATCTGGTAGTTCATTAAAAACAGCCTTCTCCTGTTCCACAATCTTTTTTACATCTTCAAAATATTTCTTGAATTCTTCACTGTTTCCCTGATGGTGTAATGCAAATCGTATTTCCTGTCCATTCATGTCAAAGGATCTCATTTGGAAATCACTAATCTCGGTAGGGCTGTCCATAAAATAATAAAGATCTGGAGCAGAATAGGTGGTTGCAGATTCCTCTTTTAATTGTGTGGCAACTATCCAGTTAAGGTCTTCCCGTACATCAAAATTGACTTTGATGGAACGATGCTCAAATTCTTCAGCATACATAAAAGTTGCCGGCATATTTAAATGGGCATGTGTCTCATCAATTTGCGAATAGGTGCCATCTCCCCGATTGGCGAAAAGGATATACTCGATATTTACCGTCCCGTCATGATCACTGACTTTCCAGGAATATGGATCTACCCGCTTTGCTTCTATTATTTCCCCCTTACTGTTGGAAGCTTTGAAACCGTATACATTTTTAATGAATTCGTGCAAGGCATATCTTCCTGGGGAGGTCCGGCTCATTCTAACGGTGATAGTATTTGTTTTAACTTCTGGAATACTGATATTCACCTTTGCTTCGTGATGCACTGCATTCTCAAATGAAATATTATAGGTGTTGGTTTGGGCATTTCCGACGAAACTTAAAAACAGAAGGGATAAAAGGATTTTATTCATAATCAAAATTTGAGATTGCTCTAAAGTAAAAATTTTATAGGATTGAGGCAGGGATTAATTATCTAAGGTTGATATTCCAGAATATCTCCGGGCTGGCAATTTAAAGCTTCGCAAATCGATTCAAGGGTAGAAAAACGAACTGCTTTGGCTTTTCCTGTTTTTAGAATAGAAAGATTCGCTGTGGTGATGCCAATGATATCTGCCAGTTCATTGCTTTTCATATTTCTTTCTTCGAGAATTCTATCAAGATTGATTATTATTGGCATTGCTAAATTGTTAGTTCGTTTTCCTTCTTCAGGTTGTTGCCTTCTTTGAAAATTTCGGAGAGTATAAAGGCAAACAAAGCGAAGGGTAATGTATTCAGGGAGATCGAAAAAGTAATTTTACTATAATTACTGAATTCATAATAACTGAAAATATTTAAGAAGCTAATCAATAAACAATAAAACCCGATTTTCCTGAAAGCATGGACATTAGTGTTCCGGAATGTCTGTAGATTTTTAACCGAAAGTAATATTTTTTTGAATTCGTCGATAGAAAGAAAAATCAGGATAAGACTTGCTGTATACTGCAGAAAAGTAAAATAAAGTGAAAGCGTATTCCAGCTGGTTAGTTTTAAATTCTTAATGTTAATGATATTATCTCCCTTAAAAGATTCAGTGTCTATTCGAAATATTGAAGTACTATCAGGGATAATTATTGGTAGTTCGCTATAAGTTGCAGGGTTAATTTGAAAATGAATGAAATTGCTGCAATTGCGATTATTGTAATCCCACAGATCATTTTGGATAAATGGCAAATGAAATAAGAAATCTTTAAGAGTGAGTTGTTAGACATATGTTTATTCTTAGACTGTTAGTTCGTTTTCTTCCTTTTGAAACCTTGCTTCTTGGAAAGCGTAGGATAAATAGGTAAACAAT
>JBFIMP010000317.1:0-2784 GCA_041611635.1 Christiangramia sp. | reverse complement strand
CCTGGACTAAATGCCGCATTTGTAAATGTAGGTTATGAGAAAGATGGTTTTTTACACTATCATGATCTGGGACCTCAGGTTTCTTCTTTATTGAAGTTCATAAAACGTGTAAGCACAGGTAAATTAAAAGACTATTCTTTAAAGAATTTTACTTTTGAAAAGGATATAGACAAAAACGGTACGATTACCGATGTCTTAAAATCAAATCAGTCGCTACTGGTTCAAATCGTAAAAGAACCTATCTCTACAAAAGGCCCAAGGATAAGCTCAGAGCTCTCCTTACCCGGCCGGTATATTGTATTAGTACCTTTTTCAAACCGAATTTCAGTTTCACAGAAAATTGAAAGCAAAGACGAAAAGGAACGCCTCAAGAGACTGGTAAAAAGCATTAAACCCAAAGGTTTTGGGGTTATTGTAAGAACCGTAGCCGAAGGCAAAAAAGTAGCAGAACTGGACAGAGATCTCCAAAATTTGGTAGGTCGCTGGACAGCCATGTGTAAAAAATTGTATAAACCGCATCATCCTTCTAAAGTATTGGGAGAATTGAACAGGGCATCGTCCCTGCTAAGAGACATTTTTAATGACTCCTTTACTTCTATTTGCGTAGATGATGAAACGCTTTATACCCAAATTAAAGATTATGTGAGCGAAATTGCTCCAGAAAAAGAATCAATCGTAAAATTGCATCAATCCAACCAACCCATTTTCGAAAAAAGTGGTATCGAAAGACAAATTAAAACTTCCTTTGGGCGCACCGTATCCATGAGTAAAGGCGCCTACCTGGTCATAGAACATACCGAGGCTATGCACGTCATCGACGTGAATAGCGGTAACCGTTCCAACAAGTCCAAGAACCAGGAAGATACCGCCCTGGAGGTGAATATGATAAGCGCTACCGAGATAGCCCGCCAGTTACGTCTTCGTGACATGGGAGGAATCATCGTGGTAGACTTCATCGACATGAATAAAGCCGAGAACCGAAAAGCGCTTTATGATCACCTTCGAAATGAAATGAGTGACGACAGGGCAAAACATAAAATTTTGCCTCCAAGTAAGTTTGGATTAGTACAAATTACGAGACAGCGCGTAAGGCCAGAAATGAATATCAAAACCCGTGAGGATAATCCTAACGGTAACGGTGAAATTGAAGCACCAATAAGTTTGGTAAACAAAATAAAAGTGGACCTTGAAAAACTGATCAAGAAAGACCATAAAAAGATCACGCTTAGCGCACATCCATTTATTGCCGCCTTTTTAACGAAAGGCTTTCCATCTCCCCGATCTAAGTGGTTTGTAGACCACAAACGTTGGGTGAAAATTTTACCTCGCGATGCTTACACGTATTTAGAGTACCACTTTCACGATAAAGACGGGAAAGTGATTAAATAATAAAGAACGCCTTTCAAGCAATTGGAAGGCGTTTTTTTATGCCCGAAAACGAACGTGCTTTCTAGGAATTCCTGCAATTAAATCTGCCTTAAACTTTTATATTTGAAAAATGAGAAAGTACTCAACCCTCATAAGTATAATCACTCTAATTCTTGGATTTGCCTTTTACGGAGAGAAGGTGAGTTTTAATATCCATGGCACCCATTATATTGTTGCAGCAGAGGTCGTTTGCTTTGCATTCTGGGCGCTTTTCATGGTTTTCTCTCTATTTAGTAATCTGAAAAAATTTCTTTCCAGCCGTGGAGAACAAGAATAAATCCTATACCGTTGAAGAAGCTCTTCAAAAACTAATGCATTTTTGCGCTTATAGAGATCGCTCCCAAAAGGAAGTAGAGGACAAACTGAATGATTTACGCATGATCCCGGAGGCCAAGGAAAAGATCATCATTACACTTATGCAGGAGAATTTCTTAAATGAGGAACGCTTCGCCAGGAGTTTTGTTCGGGGGAAATTCAGGATCAAAAAATGGGGCCGCATAAAGATCACTCAGGAACTTAAAAAGAGAGAGATCTCGTCTCCCATCATTAAACTTGGTTTAACCGAAATAAAAGAGACCGATTACAGGAAAGCCCTCTATGAACTGGCTGAGAAAAAAGAGGAAAAGATCACAGAACTTAATCCCTTTAAAAAGAAAAAGAAACTGGCAGATCACCTGTTAAGAAAAGGCTACGAATCTCAAATGGTCTTCGAGTGCCTGAACGATCTTATCGACTAATATCATTTTTTTTGTGGGTGCGTTTTATTGCCTGCTCATTCTTGTAATCTATCCATTTCTGCCCCCTCAACTTTCTCATATAATTATCAAAATACCTCATGAAGATTAGGTTGTAGACTGCTTTAGAGAAATTAGTGAGTGTTCGCGGAGTTGCTCTTAAACTCATGGAAAAACCTGCCGTAAGATATGTCATATGATGCCAGTATCCCTCAGGCATATACAGGGCTTCTCCATGCTTTAGCTCTGTAACATAGCCACGGGCAAGTTTTAGAGCAGGAAATTTTTTATAATCGGGATTATTAAAATTTATATCCTCCCTGGAGATCAGGGCATGTGGCACCTTGTACAAATGCTTACTTTCTGAAGGCGGGAATAAGATACATTGCTTCTTTCCGTGGAAATGAAAATGGAGAATATTCGCATAATCTATATCATAATGCATGAACACCTTGGAAGTCTCCCCTCCAAAGAAAAGCATAGGCAACTGTTTCAAAAATCTTAATCCAACATCAGGAAAATGGAAATCCTTCTGAAATTGAGGAACTTCCTTCATAAGATTATAAAGAAAAATTCGATAGTCTGTGGGACCCGATTTTAATAGATCTATATATTCAGACAT
>JBFIMP010000316.1:0-2786 GCA_041611635.1 Christiangramia sp. | reverse complement strand
GGTCTAAAGACCCTATCTTCCAAAAATCTATTTAATCAGCGGTTCTTTTTTAAATATGGACTTCAGGATATACCGGCCATTTTGATCCTTGTCCAGCCTCGGGGACAGCACCAGTGTGAGCACAGCTGCTGCGATCATTAAATACAAATGTTCAATCCCAGGAAGAATAAGACCAATCAGGTATCTGCAGATGGTAAAAATCACAATAAATGATATAAAATAGATAAAGAAAACCTTTGCTTTGTGTTTCATGATAAATCTAATTTCAGTTAAATATACTTACCTCAAAACCAGCTTGGAAATTAGTTCCTTACCCATTTCTTCGTTGAGGTTCCTTATGATCTTTTCTTTCCCATAGCTCAATTCTTCTCTTAGCACAGAAGAACTCAACTGCACGAAAAGCGTATCGTTCTTCAATTTTATCGCAGTGGTATATTTCTCTATCGCGGGTCCCATCTGGCTGTTCCAGACATCCCTGATCTTTACCTGGTTTAACCCTTTATCCAGTTTATTTTCATCTACGAAACTCTTGAGCAGGTCACCGAGTTTCATTTCCTCATTCTTGCGTCTCTTCTTCATCTTGACTTAGTAAAGGTTTATATCGTTGGTAGTAATATTTTTTATCGTCCCTGGTTTTCACAACCAGCTCTTCTTCGTCTGCCTCCAGAACTTCTTCTTTCCATTCATCAAAAGGAGTGGTATAGTATAGCATGAGCCTATTATTCTCTATCCTGGCCGTGATCTTCTCTGCATCATTGGAAGCTTTTATAAAGCCACCATCGATCTTCGGTTTTAGTTTTTTTCTGAAACCTGTAGAATCATTGATTTCGATATAATCTATAAACGGACTTAGACTGTATTCCATCACCGAATCTTTTTCGATTTCCACCTTTTCGATCTGCCAATAGCCATTGAGGTGCTTGATCTGCTCCTTTGGATCCTTTTGGGAGCAGGCGGTAATCGCGATCACAGATAAGATTAAAATGATTTTTTTCAAAGCTTGAAAATTTTATAAGATTGATTGCTGGATTTTACTACTTTTTCTGTTCGGTCTGCATGGGTGTCGCTTAGGAAAATCTGCCCAAGTTCATTCGTTGCTACCAAAGCCACGATATGGGCCACTCGATTTTCGTCCAGTTTGTCGAAAATATCATCCAGTAATAAGATCGGGTTTACTTTACTTATTTGCTTGATGAAATCGAATTGTGCCAGTTTCAATGCAATTAAAAATGACTTCTGCTGTCCCTGGGAACCGAATTTTTTAATTGGGTGACCGGCAATCTCAAAACTCAGGTCATCTTTATGTGTGCCTACAGAAGTATATTGCAGGGTCATATCTTTTTGTAGGTTCTCCTCTAAAAGGTTAGATAGTGAATTGTCAAAAAGCTGACTCTTATAAATGATCTGAACTTCTTCCTTATTATTGGTAATATCTGCGTAGCGCTTATTGAATATCGGGATGAACTCTTTCAGGAATTCCTTGCGCTTTTCAAACAGATCCTGTCCCAGGCTACTTAACTGCAGATTGTAAACTTCTAAAGTGTCTCTTTCAAAAGTATTATTAGCAGCGAAATATTTAAGCAGGGAATTACGCTGCGAGATGAGCTTGGTATACTGTAATAATTTATTCAGATATACCTGGTCACTCTGCGAGATCACTCCATCCATGAACTTTCTTCGTGTTTCTGAACCTTCTATAATAAGGTCCCGGTCTGCCGGGGAAATTATAACGGTGGGGATGAAACCAATATGGTCGCTTACTTTGTCGTAAGCCTTATTATTTCGTTTTATGATCTTCTTCTGGCCTTTCTTTGCGCTGGCAAGAATCTTTTCAGATTTGCCATTTTTCTCGAATTCGCCTTCGATTACAAAAAAGTCTGAATCATGATTAATATTCTGAGAGGTGATCGGGTTAAAATAACTTTTACCAAAGGAGAGATGATAAATGCTGTCCAGAACGTTCGTTTTACCTACCCCGTTATTTCCAACCAGGCAGTTGATCTTTTCATCGAATTCAAATTCAGCCGTTTTAAGATTCTTGTAATTAAGCAGGCTAAGATTTTTTAAATGCATAAATCGCTGTATTTCAGCTGGAATTGGTGAAAAAGTTTCGTGTTGAATTGAGTTCCAAAAGGACCCGAAATTATTCAAAAAATACAAATAATTTATCTTTTAATTTTCACAAAAAATTCTATTTTTGCCACGCATTAACAAATTTTTATGGCAACGTATAAGAAAAGAGGATACAAGCCTTCCAATAAGGAGGAAAGAGAACAAACGGCAGAACAGGAATCTACCACTGCAGAGGTTTTTAATACTTTAGATGAAGGAGCGAGTAGAACTGAAACATGGGTAGCCGATAATCAAAAATATATCTACATCATTGTAGGTGTGGCAATAGTTGCTGTCTTGGGGTATTTGGGGTATAACCGTTTTGTATTAGAGCCGAAGCAAAATGAGGCTGCTAATGAAATGTCCCAGGCTCAGGATTATATGGCTTCTGCATTGAGGGCTAATGGAGCTCAAAGTGACTCTTTATATAATCTTGCGTTGAATGGAGGAGAAGGTAAGTACGGATTTTTAGATATTATTGATAATTACGGAGGAACAGATGCTGCAAACTTGGCCCATTACAATGCTGGATTCGCATATCTTAGAACCGGAAAATATCAGGAAGCTATAAAGCAGTTGGAAGATTTTAAAAGTGATGATGAGATCTTTGCTGCTTTGGCAACCGGAGGAATTGGAGATGCATTCTTACAATTAGAGCAACCAGAAGAAGCTTT
>JBFIMP010000315.1:0-2796 GCA_041611635.1 Christiangramia sp. | reverse complement strand
ATTCCCAACCATAGCTCTTTTCCCGGTAAGTTCACAAACTCTTGACATTGCTCTATACTTTTCTCGTTATTTCAAAACAGGCTGCAAATTAACGATTTTTTTACCTAACAGGCAACTAATTCAAAAAAAATATTTTACACTGAAAATAATTCTATTGAAGAAACGTTAAGCTCTTGCTTTCGCGCTGTTCCGGGTGCAAAAATAATATTTTTAATCCATACAAATCAAGGGAATCCTCCGCGAATATTTCAGTAATTTTCAACAGAGAACTGAAAATCAATTATTATCTCTTAGCTTGATGACATTTTCCAGAAGCAATTCCATCGCTTTATTCACAGATTTTCCAACCACTTTTTCACGGTGATTACCAAAATTGAATTGATGCGTATGTACGCCTTCTGGTGTAGCTATGGCAATAAAAACGGTGCCGAGTTCGGCATCGCTATCACCTTTGGTAGGACCGGCATTACCAGTAGTAGAAATTGCAAAATCTGTATGGAATTTCTCTTTAGCTCCCAGAGCCATAGCCTTAGCCACTTCTGCGCTTACCACAGAATGCTTCTCTATCAATTCTTTTGGAACGCCCAGCAGTTCTATTTTTGATTCAGAAGAATAGCAAACCACGCCTCCTTTAAAAGAAACTGAAGATCCTGGCGCTTTGGTGAATTTAGATGCCAGCCTACCTCCGGTACAGCTTTCTGCAGCAGAAAACGTCCAGTCCTTTTCAACCAGCAACTTACTTATCACCTGCTCCACAGGATCATCCCCCTCATAACCATAAATAATATCCCCAATAATCTGGTGCAGTTTCATGATCTCATTATCTACCGCTTCGATCAACTGTTCTTCATTATCTCCTTTCGCGGTTAATCTTAGTCTTACCCTACCCAGGTTAGGCAAATAAGCCAGTTTGATATTAATTGGTAGATTATCCTCCCACGACTCGATCTTTTCTGCGATTGCACTTTCCCCAAGACCATAAGTAATTACCGTTTTATGTAAAATGACCGGTCTGGAGTAGTTCTTTATTAATCTTGGAATGATTTCGTGCTCCATAAGTCCACGCATTTCATAGGGTACACCGGGCATGGAAACTAAAACCTTATTATTTTCTTCAAACCACATTCCCGGGGCAGTACCGTATTCATTATGAAGTGCGGTCGCTTTAGAAGGCAATAATGCCTGGTCGCGGTTAAGGTCTGAGATTGGGGTATCTATATATTTTTCAAAAAGGTCCTCGATGTGTTTAAGCACCTTTTGATTCCTTACAAGTTTATCATTGAAGAATTCGCACAGGCACTTTTTAGTAATATCATCCTTGGTGGGACCAAGTCCGCCGGTAACAATTACCACATCCACCCTTTGTACCGCTTCCTCTAAGCTTTTCAGAATATGTTCACGCTCATCCTGGATAGAAGTAATCTGATGAACGCTTACGCCTATTTTATTTAATTCTTTGGAGATATATGCAGAATTGGTATCGATGATCTGACCGATAAGTATCTCATCCCCAATCGTGATAATCTCTGCTTTCATTCCAGTTCAAAATCACGTTTCAAAGCTATCACAGCCACATCTACTTTCTTGGTAATAGCTTCGGCAGCATCTGGCACATCCTCTTTTCGCTGGCCGTTTTTGGACCATGCCTCTATGGTAAGTATCTTATCCATCAAATTAAGACCGAAAAGCTGTAGGTTTGGTTTCATTTTATGGGCGTATTGATAAGCCAGGGATGGATTATCGTTACTAATTGCCTCATTCATTGCAGCCACATCTGGCGGAATTTCTTCAAGAAAGGTTTGCACCACTACTAGCATGAAATCCTCATCCCCGCCGGCCATTTCTTTAACTTCGTCTAGATTATAGCTACTCATTCGGTAATTATTTTACTCTGATTGAAAACATTTTATTGCCATCCAGAAAGCCGGTCAACTGGTCCTCTGGATAGACTTTGCCAACTCCAGAAGGAGTTCCTGTAAATATGATATCTCCTATTTTCAAGGTGAAATACGTCGAAATATAAGCAATTAATTCATCAATCTTCCACAGCATAAGTGAGGTACTTGCCTCCTGTACCACTTCATCATTTTTATGAAGACTAAACTTAAGATCGTTCACATCACTCAAGTATTTCTTATCCAACCACTTACTGCTTACCACCGCGGCTCCGTCAAAAGCTTTTGCTTTTTCCCAGGGTAATCCTTTTTCCTTTAATTTTTGTTGCACATCTCTGGCGGTAAAGTCTATCCCCAAACCGATCTCATCATAATACTTATGAGCAAACTTCTCCTGGATATGTTTCCCTATCTTTTTGATCTTTACCAATACCTCTACTTCATAATGCACATCATCTGAGAAATCTGGAATAAAAAAAGGTTGTTTCTTTAGAAGAATCGAGGTGTCAGGCTTTTGAAAAAGCACCGGGTCCTCTGGCTTCTCATTTTGTAATTCTGCAATATGGTCTGTATAATTTCTGCCTACACAAATGATCTTCATCTGAAACTGAATATAGAATTGAAAATTGAATTTCTGGACCCAAGGTCCCATTGGATTTCAAATATAGAAATTTAAAGCATTTTAAATTACCAGAAAATCTTTCAGCATGAGAACTAGTCCTTAGGGCATAATATAGAGATAATAAAGGCACACAAGACATGAGCTCTGAATTTCCAAATACAAGCCTACTCTTCATATTCGTGGTCTTAGCCCGTGAAAGTTGAAAACAGAATAAGATATACTGAACTAAAAAAAGAATCCAGTTAAGAAAGTTTATTATTTAGTTTTCGAAGTTTAATT
>JBFIMP010000314.1:0-2831 GCA_041611635.1 Christiangramia sp. | reverse complement strand
AGCGTAGAAGATAATATCGCGGCAGAAGTAGTAACCCAGGATATCACTGTAGAGCTTGATGCAAACGGAATGGCTTCAATTGCTGTTTCAGACATCGATAATGGTTCTAATGATGCTTGCGGTATTGAGAGCCTGGAATTAGATATAACTGAATTCAGTTGTGCGAATATTGGAGCCAATAAGGTTATCCTGACCGCTACTGATGTAAACGGAAATTTATCTTCCTCGACCGCGACGGTTACAGTGGAAGATAATACTGCCCCAAAAGTTCTTACAAAGAATGTTAATATTCAATTAGATGAAATGGGAATGGCTTCTATTACCGCCATGGATGTAGATAATGGTTCTGCAGACGCCTGCGGTATTGAAAGTTTAAGTCTGGATCTCTCTGACTTCACCTGTGAGGATATTGGAGAAAACACTGTAATCTTAACTATTAAAGACGTGAACGGAAACGAATCTTCGGCGACTGCGATTGTTAATGTAGAAGACAACGTAGCACCAGTTCCGGTTATGGATACCTTGGATCCCATCTATGCAGAATGTGTTGTGGAAAGGTCTGATGTTGCTACTCCTTTGGCCACAGATAATTGCGATATAGAGATTAGTGCTACACCAGATCTTTATTTCCCGATAACCCGTCAGGGTTCGACTATGATCACCTGGAAATATGAGGATAATAGTGGAAACGTAACTTACCAGCAACAGGAGATCATAATCGATGATATTACAGCTCCAGTACCTGATTTAGCAGAACTGGAAACACTTGAGGTTGATTGTGCAGTGACAGATATTTCTGCTCCAACTGCAACCGATAATTGTGCCGGAAGTATTATAGGTAAGACCACAGCTCCGCTTAGTTATGATGAACAGGGAGAGTATGAGATTTTGTGGTCTTTTGGTGATGACAATGGTAATATAACTACCCAAACTCAGTTGGTAATTGTTCGAGATCAAACTCCGCCGGTAGCAATGGCAAGGGATATTACCGTAGTACTGGATCCTGATGATAATGTAAGTATTTCTCCTGAAGATATTGATGATGGTAGTTATGATGAATGTAGTGAAGTTAGCCTTAGCCTGGATCAGGATTATTTTACTGAAAATGGTTCGTATGAGGTTGTTCTCACAGTTACAGATGCCTCAGGGAATTCTTCTGAAACTATGGCGAGAGTGGTAGTTGTGACCAACCACCCTGCAACATCTAATGTTCATGTAGTACCTACGATTCTAAAACAAAGTTCGATGGCGAAGGTTATCGTGCCATTTAGATCTCGAATTATCGAAGTTCAAATTTTAGAAAGCGAAACCAATAAGTATAAAATCATAAGAGGTAATAAGCTTAATGAGCAGGAAATCGATATAGCGCCATTTAAAGGGACATTATTGGTAAGGGTTGTAGATCAGGATGGTACCGTTCATCTAAAGAAATTAATCGCACTTTAATACATAGATAATAATGAAAACTAAAAATATACTTCTTGGCCTGTTGGTTTTTTTAGCAGGTCTTACCGCAGAGAGTCAGGAATTGGTTCGCCCCGTAATAACAGGGGCTCCTTTCCTGCAAGTAGTACCAGATGCGAGAGCAGGGGGAATGGGTGAGACAGGTGTCGCGACATTACCAGATGCTTTTGCACAATTTCACAATCCGGCAAAATTTCTTTTTGCCGGAGAGAGAGCCAGTGGAGTAGGCTTATCTTATATTCCACAATTTGTAGGTTATGCCAATGATGTTTTTCATGCCAACGCAGCCTATTATCAACAACTGAACGAACGATCTGCCTTGAGTGGTTCTTTTACCTACTTTAGCTTCGGCAATGTGGAAGTAGAGGAACAAATGGGAAATGAGATTATTTCCCAGGGAAGTTTTGTTCCGAATGAAATGGCCCTGGATCTTTCTTATAGTTTAAAGCTAAATGAGAAATTTGGAATGGCTGTCACGGCACGTTATATTCGTTCTGATATTACCGATAACCAGAACAGAACAGAAGTCCAGTTAAAAACAGGGAATGCCGTTAGTGCAGATGTATCTGGTTACTATGTTTCTGCTCCTTTAGATCAGCATATCAATAAATGGACGTTAGGGTTTAATTTGAAAAACCTTGGATCTAAACTTAAATATGCTGATGAAGAAGGTTTTGATTATCCATTACCAACTTCCTTAAAACTAGGAGGAGGCTATCACCTCGCCACTGGGAAAAATGATGTCTTGTCTTTTTATGGAGAAGCTTTAAAATTCCTTGTTCCGGCTACAGATGATCAAAGAAACCTTCCAGATAATGGCGCAGTCGGAGGATGGTTCTCTTCTTTTGGTGATGCTCCAGGCGGATTTTCAGAAGAAATGAAAGAAGTCATTGTATCTGTAGGAACTGAATTTAATTTTAATGATACGTTCAAGTTGCGTACAGGATATATAACTCAAAGCAGGGAGAAAGGATACCGGAACCATATTACTGTGGGGGCGGGAGTCGCATATGACAGATTTATCTTTGATTTTGGATACCAGGCTCCAATTATAAATGATGTTTCATTTAACCAGGATAAGGTTCTAAAATTTTCACTTAGTATGGATTTGAATTCTAGAACGAAGAACAATAATATAGATGATCCAGCTGAGGCAACAGCATCCTCATACTAGTCTTGAAACTGTTAAAAAAAACACCTGCTTTTTTTGAGGTGTTTTTTTAATATATGTGGTATCGTATTAAGTTACATCGCGATCTATGAAGCCCAAGTTAGATAGATCGCAGCAGTGGGTATGGTTACCAAAGATTTCTAAATAGAAATGCTCAAAAAAATAACAGATCCGGAAGACTTTAGTTTTCCGGATT
>JBFIMP010000313.1:0-2855 GCA_041611635.1 Christiangramia sp. | reverse complement strand
TTTGATTTGTCCATTTTCTCGAATCCCGTTAAATGAGTAACGTAATACAATTGTTGCCCGATCATGTTGCCAACCAGATCGCTGCGGGTGAAGTGGTGCAACGTCCGGCCTCGGTAATAAAAGAACTTCTCGAAAATTCAATAGACGCAAAAGCCAGCCGTATCCAGGTGGTAATTAAGGATGCTGGTAAATCGCTTATTCAGGTTATTGATGACGGAGTGGGTATGAACCTTACCGATGCTCGTATGAGCTTTGAAAGGCATGCTACCTCTAAAATTAAGATAGCAGATGATCTTTTCAGTCTAAAGACGAAAGGTTTCCGTGGGGAAGCTCTTGCTTCTATAGCCGCGATCGCCCACGTGGAACTTAAGACCAGGACTAAAGATGATGAAGTAGGTACCTGCCTTAAAGTGGAGGGTAGCCAGGTGGTTTCACAGGATGCCTGTGTTACTCCGAAAGGTACCGGTATTAGCGTGAAGAACCTTTTTTATAATATTCCTGCGCGTAGAAATTTTCTGAAATCAGATAACGTGGAAGCACGACATATCATTGATGAATTTCAAAGAGTGGCGCTGGCACATCCAGATATCAGTTTTGCGCTTACCCATAACGGGAATGAGCTTTTTCAATTGCCCGTTGCTAGCTTCAGACAACGAATCACCAATATTCTTGGAGGAAAGACCAATGAAAAACTGGTGCCCGTAGAGGAGGATACCGAAATAGTAAAAGTTTCAGGTTTTGTAGGAAAGCCAGAATTTGCCAAAAAAAGCAGGGGAGAACAGTTTTTCTTTGTAAATAACAGGTTCATTAAGAGCCCTTATCTTAATCATGCCGTAGTGGCAGCTTATGAGGGTCTTTTGAAAGAAAAGAGTTACCCAACTTATTTCCTGTATCTGGAGGTTGATCCTAAATCTATAGACATTAACATTCATCCAACGAAGACCGAGATAAAGTTCGATGATGAGCATGCTTTATATGCTATTCTGAAAAGTTCTATCAAGCATAGTCTGGGACAATTTAATGTATCGCCTATACTTGATTTTGAAAGAGACGGTGAGCTGGATACTCCTTATGAGTATAAGGATAAGGAAGTAAGGGTTCCAGAGGTGGAAGTTGATAGGAATTTCAATCCGTTTCAGAATGAAAGCAGTCCAAAATCCCAATTTTCAGGAGGTGGTGGAGGTTACAAACGTGATCGGCAGCCCGAATGGGAGAGTTTATATTCAGGAATGCAGTCTGAAACAGAAACAGAAACCGACCTTGATGTTAGGCAGATAGAATTCGAAAGTGAGGAAGTTACCGGGAATCTTTTTGGAGCCAAACAGGAGCAGACCGAAAAGTCGACGTTCCAGGTTCAGAAGAAATACATCGTATCTACCCTTAAAAGTGGTATCCTGGTGATAGATCAGCATAGAGCACATACCAGGGTTTTATATGAAGAACTCTTGAAAAACATAACGGTCTCATCGGCAGTGAGTCAGCAGTTGTTATTTCCTTTGAGACTTCAATTCAATCATCACGAGGTGGAAATGCTGAAGGAGATTAAGGAGTCTTTGGAACAAACTGGTTTTATCTTTTCTGAGATCAAGAAAGACGAAGTGGAGATTACGGGAATACCAACGCTTATTGCAGAAAGTGAAGTGGAGATCCTGCTGGAACAATTACTGGCAGATTTTGAAAAAGATGTACCCGAGAACGGATTTTCTCAAACCGATCTCCTGGCGAAATCCCTTGCGAAATCCATGGCGGTACGCTCAGGAACACTTCTTAACTCTGCCGAACAACAACATATTGTAAATAGATTATTTGCCTGTAAGGAGCCGGCAGTTAATCCTTTTAATAAAACTGTGTTCACTACCATATCGGTCGATGAACTAGATAAAAAATTTGCCTAATGGGAAGAATGACCGAAACCGTAAAGGTTCTATTGATAATCAACATAATATTCTTTATTGGTAGCCAGTTAATCGGTGAAGTCGCCTACGAGTATTTTGCATTATGGTTCATAAAAAATCCAAATTTCCAGGTGTGGCAGGTGATTACTCATATGTTCATGCACGGTGGTTTCATGCACATTCTTTTCAATATGTATGCTCTCTGGGCTTTTGGTAGTCCTATCGAGCAGATGCTTGGACAGAAAAAATTCATTTTCTTCTATTTTTCTGCCGGGATAGGAGCGGCGTTATTACATACTTTAGTGAACTATTATGGGTACCATTCGGGTATCCAGGAGCTAATGAATGCCGGGATGAGCATGGCGCAGGTAGATAACTTTCTTTATACAGGGGAATATCCTCAGAGTATTTTAAAGAATGTCTCTATGGACCAGCTTCAAAACCTTTACGGAGCTTTTTCTAATCCGGCCGTTGGTGCTTCTGGTGCTATCTACGGTATACTGGTCGCCTTTGGAATGATGTTTCCTAATGTGGAACTGTTCCTTCTTTTTGTTCCGGTACCAATTAAAGCCAAGTATTTTATTCCCGCTTTAATTGTCTTAGATTTGTTTTCTGGAGTTACCGGGTATTCAATTTTTGGTGGCTCGATCGCGCATTTTGCCCATGTGGGTGGTGCACTATTCGGTTTTATCATGATGTATTACTGGAAAAGGAATCAATTTAACAACAACCGCTGGTATTGATGAGATCATCAGACAGAATTAGATATAAGATCCAGACCGCTACGGTCACCGAGAAGCTCATTGCGATTAATGTGCTGGTATTTATATTGTTCTTTCTTTTAAAAACGATCGCTTATCTTTTCCAGCTGCCCTCTGACTTCTTACTGGAATGGTTCGTATTTCCCAAGGAACCCATGGAATTTTTGCTAAAGCCATGGTCTATCATAACTTATTCCTT
>JBFIMP010000312.1:0-2859 GCA_041611635.1 Christiangramia sp. | reverse complement strand
TTTATCGATAAGACTTTTTAAAATTGAGGCACTAGCTCCCGATTCCTTTAAAAGATCTTTGACCTTTATTGAATTTTTAGACCTGGCAGTGATAGAAAAATAAGACAGCACTATCTGCCTCTGCTTTGGAGCTCTAGAAAGTTCATCAAGCAAGGCATGCATTTCACTTTCGGCTTCATATGCCGGGTTAAGTCTTACATATCTTACCTCTTTGGGCTTGTATTGCTCATAGATCTCCTGGTTAAGATCAACAATATTTTTAGATACCAGTTTATTGATAACCGGCAATACTTTTTTCCTGTCCAGCAACTGCTCGATCTCCTGTATTTTCATGGAAGACTGACGCTGCAAAGCCTCCACTACCAAGTATTCATCGTCGTTTAAAACAGCATTTTCGATCTCGACATCCCTGGAAAGTTTAACAACACTTTCGCTTTCGAGCAAAAAAGCTCCTGGCAACGCGGCACGCATCACTTCCCCTTCTGTACATAAATAATAGGTAGCAAGCCAATTCCAGAACTTTAACTGCTCAAGAGTAAGCAGCGGTTTTTCATCCAGGATTTGATGGATTGGTTTTGCTTCATAGACCTCAGGCGGGTTTTGATGAACCTCTGCTACGATTCCGGTATAGATCCTATTTTTACCAAATTGCACTGCCAATCGCATGCCCGGTTGGATGAACCGGGCTTCGTCCTCTGTAAGACTGTATGTAAAGCGGTTATCCAGCGGAAGCGGCAGGATTAGATCTGCGAAATAGGACATTTATAACGGGTTGGTTTATAAAAAGAGAAAAAGCTGTTCCTACTTTTAGCTTACCCTCCAACTATTGAATTCAAAAATATTAAGAATCATTAGTTTTTCGAAAGTAAAACTGAAAATTTAAGAACAGCTTTTTTTATTAATTAAAATCTATTTGAACCTAGTCCATTGCTTAGTTTTATAAAATAGGGAAATATAACCGCGAATTTTTAGAACGTCTGGATTATTCTCTTCCAGCCATATCTTACAACGATATTTTTTTCCTGTTTTAGGATCTACTATGGTGCCTCCAACATATTCATCTCCATTTTTCTGTAGTCCTTTCATGATTTCCATGCCCTGTACGGGTTCATTTTTAAGCTCTCCCGGGCATTTGGTACAAATACGATCACGATCCTCCTCTTTCATTATCTTATCTACCTTGCCATATACCTTATCTCCTTTCTCATAGATCTCGATAATAGAGTTCACACGCCCGTTTTCATTGGTGTTCTTCCATTTTCCAAGCACAGACTGCGACTTGACAGGAAGACAGATTAAGAATAAAAAAACAATGATTACAGGCAGATCTTTCATACTATTTTCCTAGCATAGCTTCTTTAAGATCATCATCTGCGGGTTTGTTAGACAGCCAGATTCCGAATAAAGCCTTCTTAAAATCCATACCTTCTATCATTCCAAGCTCCTTGTCATTTTTGTAAACGACAACACCTTGAGAAGGCATATAAACTATATCAAATATATCATCACGTTTAATCTCTTCAAGAAAGAAATCCTGGAATTTCTTGATCTTGGCCGCTAAAGGTTTAGTATTCCCATTCGTAGAATTTTTGAACCCATCATTAACAGCCTCCATCATTTTATCACTGGTGATAAGTTTTGAAACAATATGAAGTTTAATACTCATAGGTTCATTTGCTCCCATAATGGCTGAAGCATCTGAAGATTTATTGGTAAGGTATAATCCACCTGCATACAGGTCTATCCATAGTTTTTCCCGGACACCAGCACCATTAAGGTTAAGGGTTTGTCCCTGGAAAGTTTCAGAATTAGGAAGTTTTACGCCTCCAACTTCAGTTTGAGCCGAGGTTAAGCCTGCACTCATAAGTGCGATAAAAACAAAAATTATTTTTTTCATTGTTAAGGGTTTAGTTTGGATTAAAGTTATTTAAATTTTTTCTTCAGTTTGATTAAAGATGCATTAAGTTCAAAACCTAAAAGTAACATGTTGGAATTAAGCCATATATAAAACATTAAAATTAGTAGAGCCCCAATAGACCCATATAACTCGTTATAATTTGAAAAGTTTGTAATATATAAACTAAACAAAAAAGTGGTTATCATTATTAAAACCGTGGTAAAAAAAGCTCCGATCGAGAAAAAACGAGCCTGTCTCGCCTCCCTGGTTCCAAAATAATATAAAATGGAAACAGCACTATAGATCAATATAACAAATCCAATATACTTGATTAAATCCTCACCGAAACCTCCGGCTACATCGATCCCTAAACTATTCAAATCGTCTATCGCATAGGTCATATAAACCGCTCCTATCACCGATATTAGCAACAACAGTGCCAATATAAGCGAAACCCCTACAGCAACTGCGTATTGACGGGGAATAGACCTGTTATTTCTTGTATGATAGCTAAACTCGAACCCGGTAAAGATTGCATTTACCCCATTGGTCATTAAAAAAATAGAAAGAAAAAATGCCACAGACAATAAACCACCTCTGGGGGTATTGGCAATATCTTCAAAAATTGTCCCGAAGAAATCTGATGTTTCCGGGGGTAACAGCGTATCCATAAACAGTAAAAACTGGATCTGGAAATCATCTATAAAGGTGATGTAAGGGATTAGGTTAAGAATAAATAGGAGAAACGGAAAAATAGCCATGAAAAAACTAAAAGCAATAGAACTTGCCCTGGTCGAGAAAGTCCCTTTCACTATTCCTCCCCAGTATATTATCCATAGATTATAAAGCGACAATCCTTCCAAACCCGGCAAAATGATCTTTTTGGTCTCGCGTTTCCACCAATCAGAAAATTCTTCAAGTTTAGATTTCACTTTTTTTTCTGGGGCCATATTAGACGGCTT
>JBFIMP010000311.1:0-2875 GCA_041611635.1 Christiangramia sp. | reverse complement strand
TAATGGCTATTAAAAGTGACAAAGTTGATTGGGAGCTGAAAAAAGAAAAAATTATAAAAGATATAATTATTCAAAATTTCGCATAAACTTTTTCCAGGAAGTTTTTAACTGAGAAATTTTAGAAGGTGTAGCCCCATAGTAGCCCTTGGCATAACGATTATATCCATAGCCATAACCGTAACCATAACCGTAACCATAGCCATAGCCATATTTTGCACTATGTTGGAAATGGTTCAAAACAAAACTAATATTATTAATCTCTCTCTTCGCATATTTCTGATTAATTGTTTCCAGCATCCCCCTTTTGGTATAATCCTGTCGGACCATGTACAGCGTAGCATCAGCATGCTTCACGAGGTTTAAAGCATCTGCGACCATCCCAATTGGAGGCGTATCCAAAATAATATAATTATATTCTTTCTTCAGCTCATTTATGAGGACATCCATCTTTTCGCTCAATAATAATTCTGAAGGGTTTGGAGGTACGGGGCCAGAAGTAATTACATCCAGATAAGGGATTTTACTCTTCTGTATGATCTCCTTATCCGTCGCTTGATCAATTAAATAATTAACTATTCCGAGATCATTATTCAATTCAAAATCATCGAAGATCTTTGGTTTTCTAAGGTCAACCCCAACCAGAACCGTTCTTTTTTCACTAAGGGCAAAAACGGTAGCCAGGTTCATGGCACAAAAGGTTTTCCCTTCTCCCGATACTGATGAAGTAATTAGAACAGTTTTAGACCCGGTAACTCCCTGACGTTTATACATAAATTGCAAACTTGAACGCAGTCCTCTGAAACTTTCCGCAATAGAGGATTTAGGGGACTCAAAAACTGCTAAATTACCATTAGTCTTATTTCTACCAATTAATCCAATGATAGGTATTGGGGAAAGCCGGGTAATTTCCTGGGCATTATGGATATTCGTATTCAGAAAAACCAATAAAAAAACAAAGGTAAGAGGAATTAATCCTCCAACCATTACCGCCATTACATAGTTTAACTGGGTATCCGGGCCTATTTTGCCGCCACCCGTATCCTTAGCTTTATCTATAATTTGAACATCACTAACATTGGCTGCTTTAACCAGACCAGCTTCACTCCTCTTTTCAAGGAACATATTGTATGTACGCTCATTGATAGCATATTTTCTCTGAATTCGCAAGAGATCCTGTTCTCCTTGTGGAAGCTTTCTAACTTCAGCCTCCAATGTTGCAATTCTGAAATTTATATCCCTGATCTCTCCCTGTAATAAATTTTTTGAAGATTGAATATTCTCAAGAATGATAGCCTTTACAGAATTGATCTGACGATCAATATCATTAAAAACCGGAGAGTTTTCTCTGAGAGTATATTCATAATTTCGGCGCTCTTCTGCAAGATCAATAATTTTCTTAACTGCGCTTGCAATACTCCCTTCATCTATTCCGGCCACTGAAGGAGCCGGGACATTTGAATAATCGGTTCTGGTTTGCAGATATTCTTCAAGGTTTTCATAATATTTTATCTGCCTCCTTATCTGTTCCTTTTTTAGATCTAATTCAGATAATCTCGATGAAAGCTGACCGTTACCAGCCGAAACTTCCATTAAGGAATTTTCATTTTTGAAGGCGTTAAGTTCGGCCTGAACCAATTTAAGGGTGTCTTGCTGCGCACTTAGAGTACTATCAATAAACCTGATGGTTTTAGTTGCGAATAAATTTTTCCTCTCCAGCATGTTCTCACTCAAAACCTGCACCGAGCCATTGAGATAATCTACGATCCTAAATTTATTTAAATTAACCATGCTTAAATTCAAAACCGAAGAACCATTCCCCTGCGGCGAGACACTTACACCTCTATACCTGCCTACAGTTCCATCAAAACTACTGAAACTTACATAAAACTTTTTCCCAATTTGTAAAGGCTCGTTAGTCCTCTGGAAAATACCTGAAAAGAAGGGTAACTTTATATGCTCTCCGATTTTAAAATTCCGGCTGAATTCACCGGCTTCCATAATCCTATTATCTGTTTCCTTTGATTTGTAATTAGTCCTGGAAAGATTATCTGGGATTTTAGCATCAATATTTAAGGTGGTTTCATCAACCATCGAAATGGTCATAGTCACATTATTAGCCTGAAAAGCAGATGTATCAGCTTCTATCCGAAAAGGGGTTTTACCATAAGCATCTACACGTTGATATTCTCCATCTGCCAGGTATTGAATGTAGAATTGCAGTTTTTCAACAACCTCTTCATTATGCGACCTTGAGGTTAAAATAGTAATTGCTGTATTTACTTTATCTGAGGTACCCCCCCAGTTAAAGGTTAAACTGGTATTAGAAGTAAAAAAAGGATTCTGATCATCTTTTATTGAGATCAAATTGCTTAACCTATATACTGGTAACTTCCTGACATTATTATAATATGCCACAGCCAGACTTATTCCTACAGAAAGTAAAATAAGCTTCCAATAACTTATCACCTTAAGGATAAATCCTTTAAAGTCAAAGGTGGAACCTACATCTGATATGTGATCATCTTCATGTGCCATTACCTGGTAGTTAAGAAATAAATTGAAGTTGCCAGAGTTACTAGGCTCACTACTGTTCTAAAAACTTCAAGACCTGTAGTCCCTAAACCAAGCGCTTTTCTGGGTAAAGGGTTCACCACGATCATGTCGTTAGGCTGTATATAATAATAGGGGCTTTTCATAATGTTGATATCGGTAACATCAACCTCATGAACTTCTTCTCCCTGGGGATATTGCCTGATGATCTGAACATTTTCCCGGTCTCCATAGTCTGAAATCCCACCCGCATTGGCGATGGCTTCCATGATAGTTACCTGGTTCTTGTACACTACCTGGCTGCCCTGGCCTATTTCTCCTAAAG
>JBFIMP010000310.1:0-2928 GCA_041611635.1 Christiangramia sp. | reverse complement strand
GCAATATTTCAAACCTAATTCACTAATAATAACGGAATAAACTCCTATTATTGCGGATATTCTTATTTTACTATGGTTTTTTCTAAATTACTGACACTTTGGTACTTGCGTAATAAACGAGATCTGCCATGGAGAAAGACTCACGAACCATACCAAATCTGGCTCAGCGAAATAATGTTACAGCAAACGCGAATAGAGCAGGGTTTACCTTATTATTATAAGTTTATTCAAGCTTATCCCAGCGTTTTTGATCTGGCCAATGCGCCGGCAGACGAGGTCTTGAAACTCTGGCAGGGATTAGGGTATTATTCTAGAGCCAGGAACCTTCATGAAACCGCAAAATATGTCGCTTTTGAACTAGGTGGAAAATTTCCCGATACATATAAAGGACTGCTTAAGCTTAAAGGAGTTGGTGATTATACCGCCAGCGCGATCGCTTCTATTTGTTTTGGTGAACCTGTAGCGGTTGTAGATGGGAATGTTTATAGAGTGTTATCCCGTATATTTGGAATTGATACTCCTATTAATAGTACGCCAGGTATTAAGGAATTTAAAGCTCTGGCTCAGGAATTGCTGGACAGGGAAGATCCGGCTACTTTCAATCAGGCGATCATGGAATTTGGAGCCTTGCATTGTAAGCCTCAAAACCCCTTCTGTGATACCTGTCCTTTTAATGAGAAATGCCTTGCTTTAAAAGACCAGCGAATTAAAGAACTTCCGGTAAAGCTGAAAAAAACAAAAATAAAGAAGCGTTATTTTAATTACCTGGTTTTCGATCTGGATAATGAAAATACCATCCTGGAACAGCGCACCGGTAAAGGTATATGGAATGGTTTATATCAGTTCCCGCTTATTGAGACTGAAAATTTGAGTGCAGAAAATGAACTGGTGCAGCTCGATTCCTTTAAGGAATTAATACAGGAACAGAAATATTCTTTGGAACTGTACAATGAAGAGCCAGTGGTGCATAAGTTGTCGCATCAGCATTTGTATACACGGTTCTGGCTCATTAATACCCAGGCTATACAGGAAAAATCTGTTAGCCTTCAGGAAGTGATTAATTATCCTGTTCCGGTGCTGATAGAAAATTTTTTAAATGAATATCTCCCCGATGATTATAAATAACTGCTTGTTTATATCTTTGCCCGTTTTTGAACATTCAGCTGGAAATTTTTAGTATTTTAGAATAAATTTTAATCCAAATAACCGTTTTTCGGTATAAATATTATAGTAATGACAGGTACATTGAACAAAGTAATGTTAATAGGACATACAGGAGATGATGTTAAAATGCATTATTTTGAAGGAGGTGGCTCTATTGGTCGTTTTCCACTTGCTACTAATGAGAGTTACACCAACAGGACCACTGGTGAAAGAGTGACCAGTACCGAATGGCATAATGTTGTAGTGAGAAATAAAGCTGCCGAGATTTGCGAGAAATATTTGAAAAAGGGTGATAAAGTCTATATAGAAGGGCGTATTAAAACCCGTAAATGGCAGGACGATCAGGGGAATGAAAGGTATTCAACAGAAATTCACTGTACAGATTTCACCTTTTTAACTCCAAAGAATGAATCTGGAGCTGAACCTTCACCATCTGGGAATAAAACACAGATGCAAGAAAAACAGCCTGCTAAACCTAAAAGTGATAGCTTTGCAAATAAGAATGAGTCTTATCCTCAGGAAGAAGAGGAAGACGATTTACCATTCTAAGTTTAATTAAAATTTGTGCCTTTGGATTCGGAGCCTCCCAGTTTGCTTTTGTTGTGGACCATAATGGGAATTCCCCAACTTATCAGCTTGATATTTCTATTTGTGCTATTGTTATGTTCTGCCCTTATCTCGGGTGCAGAAGTAGCTTTCTTTTCCCTTACCCCGGCTAATTTCATTACTGAAGACGGGAAAAGATCCAAGACGCAAAACATAGTAATCAATCTTCTTGAAAAGCCTAAAAAATTACTGGCAACCATTCTGGTTGCGAACAACTTTATAAATATTGCTATTGTTCTTTTGTTCGATAGTCTTGCCGATGATCTCCTTGCCGGGCTTAATACAGAATTCTACGGAATAGATCTGCGCTTCTTTTTCGAGGTTGGGTTAGTAACTTTTCTTATTCTATTGTTCGGCGAGATCCTGCCGAAAGTTTATGCCAGCAGAAATAAGGTGCAGTTCTCTAATTTTATGGCCTATCCCATAAATTTCCTGGATTCGCTATTTTCTCCTTTAAGCACACCTATGCGTGCAGTGACGCTGTATTTTCATGAAAGGTTCGGGAAACAGCGTTCATTTATTAGTATAGATCATCTTTCACAGGCACTTGAATTAACAAGTGATGAAGATACAACGCGGGAAGAGCATAAGATCCTGCAGGGGATCGTAAGTTTTGGAAATACAGATACCAAACAGGTAATGAGACCCAGAATGGATATTTTCGCCCTTAACGAGGAAAGTTCTTTTAGCGATATATTTCCGCAAATCATTGAAAATGGATATTCCAGGATCCCGGTCTTTAAAGAGAATGTAGATAACGTTACGGGAATACTCTATATCAAGGATCTTCTTCCATATTTGAATGAAAAGGATTTTCAATGGACCAGTCTAATTCGTGAACCTTATTTTGTTCCAGAGAATAAAAAGCTGGACGATCTTTTGAATGAATTCAAAGACAAAAAGAATCATCTTGCGATCGTAGTCGATGAATATGGTGGGACCAGCGGATTGATTTCCCTGGAAGATATTATTGAAGAAATTGTTGGAGATATAAGCGATGAATTTGATGATGAAGACCTTATCTATTCTAAGCTGGACGAAAATAATTTTGTTTTTGAAGGAAAAACCCCATTAAAGGATTTTTATAAGATCGCGAAAATTGAAGATCCTACGGTCTTCGAAGATCAGAAAGGGGAGGCAGATACCATGGCTGGTTTC
>JBFIMP010000309.1:0-2937 GCA_041611635.1 Christiangramia sp. | reverse complement strand
CGACGCCCATGTGAACAATTCGCAGGCACGCCAGAAATTGAGATTGATCCCTCAAAATGACGGAACTTATACCACCAGCGAAGTTGAAGCTTGTGGTGAAATAGGATTCGGTATATCTACTGTAGATCAACAGGATATGGCTTATAATCATAACGGTGTTTTTAAGATTGAAGCCAATTTAAATGGCGATAAAGTATTCGAAATAAATTTCGAGAAATTCTCATTTGCTGAAACCAGGCATTTGAATCAGTTAATAGATTATGAGTACTACGCCAATAACAAAAGCAGGGTTCAGAAGCTATACAAAAACCAGGGAAATCCGCTTAGCATTTATGGAGAACTTGTAGAAGAAGGTAAACTGAATATTAAGGACAGCCTGGACTACCAATATACTATAAGAGTGACCGATTTTAAAGGAAATGAAAAAGTGGTAAGAATCCCTATTAAGGGACAAATAAGTGACCAGATCAAAAAAAGAGAGATTAAGGAGACCAACTATTTGGCAAGTGCTTCTAAAGGACTTTCAGCAAAAGGACATACCATGGATGTTTATATTCCTGAAGGCAGCCTTTATGAAGACGCTTATTTAGATATTAATTTTTCTGAAGATATGGTAGAGGTGCATCGTGATGAAATTCCTCTACATAAGAATTTCACCATAGGTTTTGATGTAAGTGAATATCCAGCTGAAGAAAGGGAGCAATTATTTATTGCGAGATTATCAGATTACGGAAAGCCTATTTATTCAACTACCTACAAAAAAGGAAACAGGCTCACCACCGGCACAAGGACCTTTGGAAAATACTTTTTATCTAAAGACACCATTGCACCAAAAGTAAGCGCAGTGAATTTTTACGATGGGCAATGGGTTTCTAATAATGAGACCTTAAAGGTTAAGATCACCGATGATCTTTCTGGCATTAATGCTTACAGGGCGACAGTGAACGGAAAGTTCATTTTAATGGAATACGAGTATAAGAACAATACGCTTACGCATTATTTTTCAGATAATGTGCTTACCGAAACTGAGAACGACCTGAAGGTGATCGTTACAGATAATGTTGGGAATACTACCACTTATACAGCTAAGTTTTTTAGGAAGTAACATGTAATCCATTTAGGTCCAACGTCATTCTGAATTTATTTCAGAATCTAAATAAATCGTGTTGAGACCCTGAAACAAGTTCAGGGTGACACTTAAAAGAATAAAAAAAGCTGAACCATCCGGTTCAGCTTTTTTCTTATTATATATCTTCAAAATTAATCTTCGATAAACTCTTTCAAAGTTTTAACCACGTAATCGATCTCTTCTTTAGTATTAAATCGCGAGAATGAAAATCTAAGCGATGGCTTCTTGCGGTCTTCTTCAGAAAGGAACGCGTTAAGCACATGAGAACCTTGTTCACTTCCACTCTGGCAAGCACTACCTTTAGAACAGGCAATCCCTTTAAGGTCCAGCTGAAATAATAACATCAATGCTTTTTCCTGGCTTACAGGCAAACAAACATTGATCAAGGTATAGGTGCTATTTTCGAAATCCTCACAAGCCCCGTTGAATTTAACTCCTGGGATCTCCATTTTAAGACTGTCTATAAAATGCTTTTTAAGAGAGCTAACATACTCTATTTCCTCCTCAAGGTTCTCATAAGCCAGTTTTAGAGATTCCTCTAAACCTACTATATTATGAACACCTTCGGTTCCAGCACGATGACCTCTCTCCTGCTCTCCACCAAAAATAAGTGGTTTTAATCCAGAATTGCGGCGTACAAAAGCGAAACCAACTCCTTTGGGTCCATGAAATTTGTGGGCACTAACTGCGGTAAAATCTACAGGAATCTCATTAAGATCTAAATTAAAATGGCCTATGGACTGTACGGTATCTGAATGGAAAAGCGCATTGTATGACTTTATAAGTTCAGCAGTCTTTTTAAGATCAAGCATATTACCTATTTCATTATTCACATGCATCAGGCTTACCAGGGTCTTTTTATCTGAACTTTTCAGTAGGTTTTCAAGATCTTCCAGATCTACATCTCCGTTACTTTTTATATTCACATATTCCACTTCAGCATTAAAACATTCCTGAAGCTGATTTACCGTATAAAGCACGGCGTGATGTTCAATTTTAGAAGTAATGATTCTCTTAACTCCAAGGTCACGAACGGCTGAATTTAATGCCAGATTATCTGCCTCGGTACCACCAGAAGTGAAAACGATCTCAGACGCCTTGACATTCAATATGCCTGCGACGGTTTTCCTGGCCCGTTCAATTAGAGATTTCGAAGATCTCCCATAGCTATGGGTAGAAGACGGGTTGCCGTAATTTTCTTTTAAAACGCTGGTCATTTTTTCGACCACTTCCTCCCTCAACTGGGTAGTAGCTGCTGAATCAAAATACACATTTTCCATAGAGCGCAAAATTAACGGAAATAAAATAATTTCCTACTTCTCTTCCTTATAAGTTTGATTCCTTTATTTTTGTTCAAAAAGCATCTTCATGAGACGTTTATTATACGGAATATTTCTTTTAGGCCTGCTCAGCGCCTGCGATGACGGTGACATCATTGTTACCACTTTCGATTTCGAGAACAGCAATCTGCAATTCTGTGACGGTACCAGCAAGAATGTTTTTTACGCCCTTAATGATACAGACGTTTTTGAAAGTTTTTCCGTTGAATTTTCCAATGCTGGTTTCACATTAAATGATAATGGATCTATCAAAGAGCCAGGAATAGGTGATACTATAAGCTTCGAGCTAAATAATAATAACCGTGCTGTATACAGGATCTATAATGCCGATCTACCTTCTGGAAATGATGCTTATTTTTGCAGTGTAGTACCCCCGAGTTCTCCAACGGTTATTGAGGAGTGGGTAAGCACAGGTGGAAAAGTTGTCCTTTATCCTGAATTTAATGATCTTGCAGGTGATAGTGATAT
>JBFIMP010000308.1:0-2944 GCA_041611635.1 Christiangramia sp. | reverse complement strand
TGCATTGAATTCATTTCCTGCAGCTAGTTTCACGATCCCTTCTTTTTTCTTGAGGTCCTGGTCTGTGCCTTCTACATCTGCAATTCCCAACCAGGGTTCAATACAAACGTAAGGGGCACCCGGTTTTGCCCAGATTCCAAGATTCCTGAAATCTTTAAATTCAACACTAAGAATCCTTCCATTTTCGGCGCTTACCAGGTCTACTTTTTTAGAATTGATATTCTTAAAGATCAGGGCATCATGATCAAAAATATGGTCGGTGAGCTGTATCTTACGACCATTCTTTAGAATACTTTCTGTTCGTGAACTAACTAGGCCATCTTCATTCAGTAAATAGGTTTCCAGGTTCATTTTCATATCAAACTCTAGCGAATAATCTTCTATCTTTTCATTTTCAAAATGCAGGATGTTAAATGCCGGATGCCCTCCTAAAGAGAAAAATATTGGTTTCTTGTCGAGATTGATAATATGATGATTTACCTCCAGTGAGCTTCCATTAAGGGTAAAGGCGATCCTGAAATCAAATTTAAAAGGATACATTTCTAGTGTTTCTTCAGAATATAGCAACTCGAAAACCAGCTGGTGTTCAGATCTTTCTTTTAGCCTGATCTTTTTGTTATGCCTAATAAAGCCATGTTTCGGTACGCTATATTCCTTTCCCTCATACTTAAAAACTCCATTTTTAATCACACCAATGATAGGGAATAGGTTTGGAGCATGGCTTTCCCAGATCTCCGGGTCTGCCTGCCAGATATACTCTTTTTTATTCTTTTTGTTGATTATACTACATAGTTCTGCACCTGTCTCTTTAACAGATATTTCCAGAAACTCATTTTCAATACTATACTTTTTCAAAATTTTTAATTTTAAAATAAAGTTACAAAAACAACTAAGAGTCGGCGTAATGGATATAAAATGCTAATTATTTTTAGGTATTTTTAGCTGAAAATAGACCTGATGAAAAAAATACTGGCCTTTGCAGGCTCTAATAGCAGCACTTCCATAAATCAACAATTATTGAATAATGTGGTAAGCAGGATACAGGGCCATGAGATCAAGCAAATAAAACTCACCGATTATCCTTTGCCCATTTTTAGCGAAGATCTGGAGAAAAATGAGGGTTTTCCAGTTAATGCGACCATCATCAAGAATTTAATTGCAGAAAGTGATGCCCTGGTTATTGCCGTGAATGAGCATAACGGAGGTCCTTCAGCGTTTTTTAAAAATATTATAGATTGGGTTTCCCGGGTAAACAGGAATTTCCTGGAAGGTAAAAAGATACTTCTAATAAGTACCTCACCTGGAAAACGTGGTGCAGCCAGTTCGCTGGAATACTCAAAAAATATCTTCGGAAGATTTGGAGGAAATGTTATAGAAAGTTTTAGTCTGCCATCATTTAAGGATAATTTTGAAAATGGAAAGGTCATAAACGAAGTTTTGGATATGGGAATTGAGGATGTGCTTACTACCTTTGCGCATCAAATTGAAGATTAAGTGCGTACTTCCAGAATTTTTCCAGTAAAAGAATCTAAGAAATTCAAAGAACAGTTATCGTCCTGGAGCAGGCAGTTTCAGGAAATTGCCTGGCTTGATAGTAATGAATACGATTCGAATACCGGAGAATATGAAGCCATTCTGGCTGTTGAAGCTTTTACGGCGATCAAGACAGATTATGTGCAGGCCTTCGATAAACTAAAAGAATACCAGGAGACTACTGCCGACTGGATTTTTGGATATCTAAGTTATGATCTCAAGAACGATGTGGAGAACTTAAGTTCTAAGAATTTTGATGGACTGCATTTTCCAGACCTGTATTTTTTTCAGCCTCAAAAATTGATCTTTATCAAAAATGGGCAGGTAGAATTCAGTTACCTGAAAATGGTAGATGATGAGATTGAGCATGATCTTGAGGAAATAGAAAATTTCAAGGTAGAAGAAAATTCTGAATATGCACCTGTAAAAGTGGAAGCCAGGATTTCCAGGGAAGAATACCTGGAAAAAATAAAGCTGATGCTAAATCATATTCATCGGGGTGATATTTATGAAGCAAACTTCTGCCAGGAATATTATTCTGAAAATGTAGACATCGATCCTTTCGATATCTACAGATCGCTGAATAAAATTTCCACACCGCCCTTTGCCGCCTTTCTTAAACTGGAGAACTTTAATCTCATCTCGGCTTCTCCAGAACGCTATTTGAAGAAAAAAGGAGATCGTTTATTATCCCAGCCAATTAAAGGAACCGCACGTAGGGCTGATAAAGTTGAGGAAGATCTTAAGATCGCTGCAGAACTTGCCAAGGACCCTAAAGAGCAGTCTGAAAATGTGATGATCGTAGACCTGGTGAGAAATGACCTTTCCAGGATTGCGAAAAAAGGAAGTGTAAAGGTAGATGAGCTCTGTAAAGTCTATACTTTTAAACAGGTACATCAGTTGATTTCCAGCGTGACTGCAGAAATTTCAGAAGACATCCCCCCGGTAGAGGCCCTGCGCACAAGTTTTCCCATGGGAAGTATGACCGGGGCTCCCAAGATCTCTGCGATGAAGATCATAGAAAGCCTGGAAGAATCTAAACGTGGTCTCTATAGCGGAGCATTAGGTTATTTTACGCCTACAGGAGATTTCGATTTCAACGTGGTGATTCGCAGTATTCTTTATAATGCGGAAAATAAATACCTTTCCTTTTCTGTAGGGGGAGCTATAACCGCCAAATCTGATCCTGACAAGGAATATGAAGAATGCCTCTTAAAGGCGAAAGCGATGCGGGAGGTACTTACCAATTTGCAGGCCTGAAGTAGCCCCGGATACCTTATGGTTCTAAACACTCAAAGAGAGAGAAAAAGTATTTCTCTCTGGAATTGATTTAGCTGCAGCCTTTTGTATCTTTGAGAAACGATGGAAAAAACTTTCAAGAATCTTATAAAAGCAGACTACCCTTACTTAT
>JBFIMP010000307.1:0-2947 GCA_041611635.1 Christiangramia sp. | reverse complement strand
CGAGGTATTCTCTTCTGGTTATTCGTCCTGGTAGAGGTTCTGCTGCTCTTTAATTTCGTAGGTATTCCCTTGTTCAAACTGCTTAAGATCTCTAAGGGAATTGATGAATTCAAGGCTTCAGAACTTATCGGGAAATATTTTCCAGAAGTGAAGGACAAGCTTACCAATTTACTTCAGCTTAAAAATGATTCCAGACAAAGTGATCTTTTGATCGCCAGTATAGATCAAAGATCAAAGGAACTCACTCCGGTACCTTTTTCAGGAGCAATAGATTTAAAAGAAAATAAGAAATATCTACGCTATTTGGTCCTGCCATTATTGATCATTCTTGGTTTGTTTGCTGCGGGAAAAGCCGAGGTGATCACCAAAAGCTTCAGCAGGATATCAGATTATAATACAACCTATCTAAAACCAGCTCCTTTCCAGTTTTTAATTGAGAATGATAAATTAAAAGTTAGGGAAGGGGACACCTTTAAATTACAGGTGAGAACCCTTGGAGATTACAATCCAGAAAGTGTGCAGATCGTTCTTGATGGAAATGAGAATTTCATGAGGCAGACTGGACCCGGGATTTTTGAATATTCCATTTTGGGAATTTCAGAAGACCTGATATTTCAGCTCAGGTCTAATGAGGTTTCATCAGGAAATTATAAACTTGAAGTGATCAAGGTTCCAAAATTGTTGAATTTTGAAATGGATCTTGATTATCCCTCCTATACAGGTTTAAATGATGAAAAACTTTCCGGTACCGGCAATATTACGGTTCCTGAAGGCACCAATATTAACTGGAATTTCAATACAAGAAATACTGATATTATCAATTTCAAAATAGCAGATTCTACTATTAAAGTCAGGGCTAAAGATGGGAAGGCTAATTTTCAAAAAACACTAGGTTCCAATCTGGATTATGCTGTAAGCTCTTCCAATCGTCTGGTGAAGGATTTTGAAAATCTGGACTACTCGGTTAAGGTAATTAAAGATCAATATCCCGAAATAAGGGTTATTTCTGAAAAAGATAGTTTAAATGCTGATTTACAGTATTTTAAAGGAGAGGTTTCAGATGACTACAGCCTTAGCAAGCTTGAACTGGTCTATTTCACAGAGAAAACTGAAGAAAAGCCCGAAAGACTGGTAATTCCGGTTTCAAAAGAGAGTTATGACGAATTTCATTTTAGTTTTCCTGGCAATCTACAATTGAAGCCGGGTGATAGTTATAATTATTATTTCAGGGTTTATGATAATGATGCGGTTAACGGATCCAAGTCTTCCCGGTCTGCTACATTTTCTTATAGAAAAAAAACTTTGGAAGAATTGCAGGAGGAACAGTTGCAGGAGCAAAATGACGCTATAAAAAATATAGGCGAAAGATTAGAAGAGTATGAAAAATCTGACGAGGAACTTAAGGAGATTTCCAAACTTGAGAAGGAGAAGGAAGAGCTCAATTATAATGAAAGAAAAAAGCTGGAGGAGTTCCTGAAGCGACAGAAAAAGCAAAATGAAATGATGAAAAGTTATTCTGAAAAACTTGAAAAAAGTCTTCAGAAAAATGACGATCAGGAAAATTCTCTAATGAAAGAAGAATTGAAAAAAAGGCTGGAGAATAATGAAAAACGACTGGAGGCAAACGAAGAATTATTGAAAGAGCTGGAGGAATATTCTGAAAAGATCCAGAAAGAAGATCTGGGTAAAAAACTTGATGAGCTTTCAAAACAGAACAAGAATAATCAAAGGAATCTTGAGCAACTATTAGAATTGACCAAACGCTATTATGTTGAAGAGAAAAAACAAAAATTAGGTCGTGATCTGGAGAAACTTTCTAAAGAGCAGGAAAGGCTTTCAGAAAAAAAAGGAGAAAACACTGCTGAAGAACAGGAAGAATTAAATAAGGAATTCGAGGAATTCAGGGAACAAATGAACGAGCTGGAGAAGGAGAACGAAAAATTAAAACAGCCACAGGAATTGGGTAGGGAAGAGGTAGAGGAAGAAAGTATCCAGAAAGATCAAAAGGAAGCTACAGAAAGTCTAAAACAGAACAATGATTCTGAAGCCAAACCCAAGCAGAAGGATGCGTCCAGGAAAATGAAACAAATGAGCCAGCAGATGCAACAATCTTCCATGGCACAGCAGCAGGAACAATTGGAGGCAGATGCTGAAACCTTGAGACAGATCCTGGATAATCTCATCGTATTTTCATTTGAACAGGAAGATCTTTTAAAAGAATTCAAGGTGATTCAACAGAATAATCCCAGGTATGCGGGCAAGCTTAAAGAGCAAAGTAACCTGAGGGAAAATTTCAGGCATATAGATGATAGTCTGTATATGCTGGCTATGAGAAATCCTATGGTGAATGAGGTCATCACCGACAAGCTTACCAATATAGAATTCGATATTGGAAAGTCCATCGAAAGACTTTCAGAAAATGAGATTCCCCAGGGAACTTCCAGTCAGCAATATGTAGTTACCGGTGCCAATGATCTTGCAAATTTGCTTGATCAGATCCTTGGTTCCATGCAACAGATGATGGCTAATCCTCAAGCGGGAGATGGCAAGGGAGGTATGGAATTTCAACTTCAGGATATCATCGAACAGCAAAAGCAACTTTCAGAAAAGATGAAAGAAAAGTCTGATGGCAAAAAGGAACAAAAAGAGGGCAGGCGGCAAAGTGAGGGTGAAGGACAGAGCGGGGAACTTTATGAGATCTATAAAGAACAACAGATGCTGCGTATGCAAATGGAACAATTAATGCAGGAGAATGGGATGAAATCTGGCGACGCGGCAGTGGAAGAAATGAAACGTATAGAAGAACAACTGCTCGATAAAGGATTGGATCCTGAGACAGCGAGGAGGATGGAACAATTGCAATACGAATTGCTTAAATTCGAGAAGGCACGAAAACTTCAGGGCACCGATGATAAACGAAGATCTGAAACTAATAGATTGGACTTTG
>JBFIMP010000306.1:0-2953 GCA_041611635.1 Christiangramia sp. | reverse complement strand
TTTAATATCTGAAAGCACATTGATCGCTTCTTCAATATAAACATCCTTGCTCAGGCTTTCATGCCATCTCTGCCTTTTCTCCTTTAATATAGTGTCTGTGGCGAAACGATCTGCTTCATATGGAAGTGAAGTATAGGTTAGATCTGTCTTATACTCCTTGATAGCATCAAACTGTTTAGCCATTTCCTGGTCTTGTTCAACCTGTCTTGCATAATCATCATAGCTTAAAGGATAACTGCTGTTTTCACTCTGAGTTTTCACCCATTTAGCATTGTCCTCGATAAGCTTTAACTGGGAGTTGGTTTCCATTCTTCCTTTACTGGCTGCAATAGCTTCATCAAAACCTACAAAACCATTCCAGATATCATAATCTGCCGCATCAATTTTATCCCATGGTAATGGATTTTCCTGATCTTTTTCACCTATATCAACAAAACTGTACCTATCTGGAACAACTACATCACTTTTCACTCCTTCAAGCTGTGTAGAACCACCATTAACACGATAGAACTTCTGGGTAGTTATCTTAAGAGCACCCATGTCTCCCATATCGTTATTTCTTAGCCACCTGTTAAGATCAATCACATTCTGCACCGTTCCCTTACCATAAGTCTGCTTACTACCAATAATGATTGCCCTTTTATAATCCTGCATCGCAGCGGCCAGTATTTCTGAGGCAGATGCTGAAAGCTCGTTAACAAGAATTACTAAAGGACCATCCCAAAGAATCTGAGGATCCTCATCCTTTAATACTTCTTTACGCTGACCATTGGATTTAACCTGCACGATTGGACCTTCTTCTATAAACATTCCGGCGATATCCACAACGGTTTTCAAAGAACCTCCCCCGTTGTTTCTGAGGTCAAGAACAAGACCTTCCATGCCTTCCTGTTTAAGCCTGATGATGTCCTCTTTGATATCTGATGCTGCATTGCGTTCATTATAATCGGTCATATCGAAATAGAACTTTGGAAGATTAATAATTCCGTATTTCCTGCCATCCTTTTTGACCATAGAAGCCTTGGCATAGGTTTCTTCAATTTCAATCACATCCCGGGTAAGAGTCACTTCTTCAATATTCCCCATTACTTTCTTACGAACAGTAAGAGTCACTTTGGTGTCTTTTGGTCCCTTGATAAGATCAACCGCATCATCAAGTCTCATCCCAACGATACTCACGGCTTCGCTCTCATCTTCCTGCCTTACTTTCAAGATAACGTCTCCTTCACCAATCTCTTCACTTCTCCAGGCCGGCCCACCAGAGATCACCTCGGTAATAGTGATATTATCACTGTCCTTTACCAATCTTGCTCCAATCCCTTCGAGCTTACCAGACATCGCAATATCGAACCTGTCTTTATCCTGCGGTGCGAAATAGAACGTATGCGGATCGAACTCTTCTACGATGGCGTTGATGTAAACCGAAAAGTAATCTTCTCTTTCAAGATCATCGGTAAACTCATAGTATCTGTTAATATTAGAAAGTGTGGTCTCTCTGGCTTCCTTTTCCAATTCAGCATCGGTCTTCATTTCATAAGAAGCAGAGTCTTCTTTTTTCTTTTTCTCGTCCTGCTTTAGATCGTAATAAGAAATAAGTGTATTGAACTTCAGTTGTTCTTTCCATCTCTTTCTCATTTCCTCCTTCGAGGACACATATTCCAAACTATCATAATCTGTATTAATCCTTTCATTTTCAGTAAAATCGAAAGGTTTAGAAAGAATTTCCTTATAAAGCGACCTGGCTTCTTCCATACGCTCGCCAAGACGACCATATGTAAGATTAAAGAATTCTATATTCTTTCCTTTGATCTGGTCATCTATCTTATCCTTATAAGCATCAAATTCTTCAATATCACTGGCATAGAAAAAACGCTTGGAAGGATCCAGCCCCTCCAGGTAATCTACATATACATTCTCTGAAAAACTGTCATTTATATCCTTGGCATCATAATGTCCCTGGTTAAGTACATACGTAATGAGATCTATAAGAAGTTTATCCTTATTGGGGTCTTCGAATTTCTTGGTAGTAAAACTACATGAGGCCGCAGCCATTAGAAGAACGACTGCTAAGATCTTAATATTCCTTTTCATAACTCGTTTTAATTTCGTCATCGTTTGGTTACCATAATTATAGTAAAAACTGTGCCAATATGTTAAATAAACTGCACTAATTTGTGATACCACTAATATAAGCTTTCCTTATATAAATTCTTATTTTAGCAGAACCAAATAATTATGCATGAATAAGAAAAAACCCTTAATCCTGGTTACCAATGATGACGGAATTACCGCCCCGGGAATAAGAACACTCGTAGAGGTAATGAAAGAGCTTGGAGATGTGATCGTGGTAGCACCAGATAGCCCTCAAAGCGGAATGGGACATGCGATCACCATTAGTGATACCCTCTTTTGTGAACAGGTAACCATTAAAGAATCCTACAAGCATAAGGAATATAGTTGTTCTGGTACTCCGGCAGATTGCGTAAAGATTGCCACCCAGGAGATTCTCCACCGTAAACCAGATCTATGTGTAAGCGGAATAAATCATGGTTCCAATTCCTCCATTAATGTCATCTATTCAGGCACCATGAGTGCTGCGGTAGAGGCTGGAATAGAAGGTATCCCTGCCATAGGTTTTTCCTTACTGGATTATTCCCTTAACGCCGATTTTGAGCCAACCAGGAAATTCATTAAAACGATCACTAGGAACGTTCTGAAAAACGGACTTCCAAAAGGTGTGGTTCTCAATGTCAATTTTCCGAAATTAAAGGCAGACGAGATTAAAGGCATAAAGGTTTGCCGACAGGCAAATGCGCACTGGGAAGAGGAATTCGACAAAAGAACCAATCCTCAAGGTCGTGAATATTACTGGTTAACGGGAACATTCGTAAACAAGGATGAGGGAGATGACACCGATGAAAAAGCTCTGGAAGAAGGATTTGTTTCGGTAGTA
>JBFIMP010000305.1:0-2953 GCA_041611635.1 Christiangramia sp. | reverse complement strand
TTTTTTTTAGGTATGCCTTTACTGCCTCCACGAGCGGGTATAAGACCAAGAATTTTCATCTTTTCAACATTTTCCAGAATACATTAATAGGTAATCGTTTTATCAAAGGATAATTGTGTATTCGCAAGTATATTAGCGATTTTTTCACCTGCGTCTCCATTTCCATAAATATTAGAAGAAGGAAAGTGATCTGTAGCAATAGCCTGTTTGGTGGCTTTTAAAATCTCTTTTTCAGAATAGGATACATCCAGAACATTCTTTGCCCGGGATCTTCTATTCTGGCGGTTACCTACGTTCACTACCGGAACTCCCATATAACTACACTCCCTGATCCCAACGCTGGAATTTCCAACCAGAGCTCTTGAGTTTTTTAAGAGTTTTAGGAAATCTAAAGGTGCCATATTTTTGAAAAAGTGAATATTTTCAGGCTTTTGCAGTTCCCGAAAAGTTCGAATGCCATTAGAAGTTCCGTCAGACCCCGCATCAACATTCGGCCAGAACCAAAATGTAGGATAGCCCAGTGAATTGATAGCTTTGAGGGTTTCGGCAATATGATCTTTTGCCATTTGATATTCTGTCGTAACCGGATGCTGCATAACTACTATGTAACCCTTCTGCCAATCGAATTTCATTCCAACACCTCCATATTTCTCAATAGGGTCAAAATCTAATTCAGGATCTTTAAGAATTTCATGTGCCAAATCGATTGACGGGCAACCTGTATTTATCACCTTTTCAGGATATTCTCCAAGTCTAATTACCCTTTTTCTTGCCTCTTCGCTACTTACCAAATGCAGGTCGGCCAATTTAGTATTAGCGTGTCTAACTTTTTCGTCTATACTTCCGGTAACTTCACCTCCCTGAATATGTATTAATGGAATATTCTGGTATGCTGCGGCAATTGAGGTAGCAATGGTTTCAAAGCGATCTGCTATCGTTACTACCGCATCAGGATTAAGATTGTAAAAAACATTAGTAAGCTCCATAACCCCTAAACCTGTTGTTTTAGCCATGGTGGTTGGATTTTCACCTTCAAGAACCATGAAGACCTTCGCTGCAATTTCAAAACCATCTTTTTTTATGAAATCCACCGCATTTCCGTACCTGTCTAATAACGCGGAACCCGCAATTACAAGCTGCAGTTGTAAGTCTGGATGTGCCTGGATCGCAACTAAAGCAGTCTTAATTCTACTATAGGATGGACGGGCGGTTATGACTACACATATTTTTCTTTGGTGCATCGATTATATTTGTAGGACTAAAATAGGAAAAATTTACCGCCAGCATCCAAAAATGCCTATTTTTGGTTTAAAACATTAACTGATGGGAAATAAAAAAATTCCTTTATTCTACTGGAGTGAGAGAAGATTTGCCAAACTTGAAAAGGAGAACTATGGCGATCTATTATCGAAATATCTGGTGGAGAAGATCAGTAATAAAAATGTGAAATTTGTACATCCTAAAAAACAATCCTGTCTTGTTTTTAATAAAAAAAACTACCTCGCTATAGGTAGTATACTTCAGCATGCCAGTAAAGATAGTATTGTTTGGGGTAGCGGAATAATAGATACAAAACATACTATTGCAAAAGCCGGTTTTAAAGCGGTAAGGGGGCCTAAGTCGAGGGAGTATCTCTTAGCTCAAGGATATGAATGTCCTGAAGTTTACGGAGATCCCGCACTGTTGTTACCTGAATACTTTAATCCAACAGTCGATAAAAAATTTAAATTAGGTATTATTCCCCATTACAAAGATTATGAACTTGCCTTAAGTTTATTTGGATCGAATCCTGATATCAGGGTTATTGATCTATTGACACTTGATGTTGAAAAAACAACTCTGGATATTCTGACTTGCGAATTTACGATATCATCCTCCCTGCATGGGTTGGTTGTCTCCCACGCCTACGGAATACCCAGTGTATGGGTAGAGTTTTCTAAAGAGATTTTCGGGGATGGAGTAAAATATGCTGACTACCTGTTATCTTTAGATTTGAAGGTCTATAAACCCGAATTCATAAGCGAATCTAAAGACTTAAATACTTTAATGGAATTGATAAAAGAAAAACCAGCTCTTCCCAAGCGCAAAAGGTTGCAAAAAATACAACAAGGTTTAATAGAAAATTGTCCATTCATTCAGAAACAGGGTATTACTTCTACATAAAATTTTATGGGAAATTTTAATCAGAATCAGGAAAAGAATAAAATACACTATGAGAAGCTTTATGTTAATTACAACATAAAGAATATTCTGTACTGGATAAATAACCTTGATGCCTTCCTCAGTTCTGCGACAACTACCGAAACCAGTTGGTATGCGATGTATCAGAAGGATTTTAAATCTATGATCAAGGATAAGAAAGTTCTGGAAATGGGTTGCGGGGATTGCGTGAACGCTGCAGTAATGGCGGCTTTAGGTGCAAAGGTATATGCAAATGATATTGCCGAAGCCAGTGGAGAAATCATTACAGCACTTAATAAATCATATAAGTTTGAATATCCCATTGAATTTGTTAGCGGTGATTTTCTAAAAAATGATTTGCCTTCAAAATCCTTCGATTATGTTGTGGGAAAAGCTTTTTTACATCACCTGGAATTAGATATAGAAGAAAAATTCCTGGAGGAGACCTGTCGTTTATTGAAAAACGAAGGAGAAGCACGTTTTTTTGAACCCGCGGTAAATTCAAAAGTTCTGGATGAAGTTCGCTGGTATATTCCAGTGAAGGGAAGACCTTCTAAGATCAGAAAAAAAAATTTCGAAGCCTGGAAAAGAAATGATCCCCATCCCGACAGAACTTTTAGTTCGAAACATTTTGAAAGGGTGGGAAGAAAATATTTTAACCGGGTAGAAATTATGCCGGTAGGAACTTTGGAAAGATTCAGTCGATTATTTAAGTGGGGAGAAAAAAGAAATTCATTTAAAAGATGGGCTTTAAAAACGGAAATGAAATTAC
>JBFIMP010000304.1:0-2955 GCA_041611635.1 Christiangramia sp. | reverse complement strand
GGGAGATACGACAGCCAAAAAACTATTGGGTAAGTTCGGAAATGCGAAAAATATCTTCCAGGAAAAAAAGTCGAACCTTCTGAAAATTGAAGGAGTTGGGCAGGCAAGGATACAGGAATTAAATAATTCCAGCCACTTAAAAGCGGCCGAAGAAGAACTGAAGTTCGTTGAATCGAATAAGATCAAGGTGCATCATTTCCTGGACAGCGATTATCCGGAGAAATTGAAACATTGCCTGGATGGTCCTGTAATTCTTTTCTCTAAAGGTAATATAGATCTTGCCCGCAAACGGGTGATAAGCGTGGTGGGTACACGCAAGATCACATCTCATGGTATTTCCTTCTGTGAAGAATTCATTGAAAACCTGGCGGTTTTAGATCCCGTAATAGTTTCTGGTTTTGCTTATGGAGTTGATATTACCGCGCAGAAAGCGGCCGTAAAAAATGGAATGCAGACCATAGGATGTCTAGCTCATGGATTGAACCAAATCTATCCAAAATCGCATAAAAGATATATGCAGGAAGTTGAGGATAACGGAGGTTTTTTTACCGACTTCTGGAGCACAGATAATTTTGACCGGAATAATTTTTTAAAACGCAACCGCATCATCGCTGGCCTTAGTGAGGCAACGATTGTAATAGAAAGCGCAGAAAAAGGCGGGGCACTGGTTACTGCAGATATCGCCAATTCATATGACCGGGAAGTATTCGCCGTACCAGGAAGACCCTCAGATAAATACAGTATAGGTTGTAATGACCTGATCAAGTCCCAAAAGGCCCATGTGTTGACCTCTTCTGCAGACCTTGCTTATATTCTTAACTGGGAATTAGAAAGAAAACATGAACCAGTTCAAAAACAGTTGTTCGTGGACTTAGAAGAAGACGAACAGGTTTTATACGAGTTCCTGAAATCCAGCGGCAAGACCCAACTGGATCTTCTTGCCCTTAATTGCAGGGTACCAACTTTTAAAGCAGCTTCCCTTTTGCTTAATATGGAGTTAAAGGGAGCAGTGAGACCGCTCCCTGGTAAGCTTTTTGAAATTATCTAGTAGCCGAGTTTAGCCCTTACTTTTCCAAGAACATCATTGGCTACCTTTTGTGCCTTTTCTGCTCCAAAGGATAAAGCCTTATCTACTTCTTCGAGGTTACTAATATAATATTCATATTTCTCACGTGGTTCTGCGAACCTTTCCTTTATAAGTTCAAATAACGCCTGTTTAGCGTGACCATAACCGTAATTTCCTCCTTCGTAATTCTGGCGCATTTCTGCCGTTTGTTCCTTACTTGCTAGAATCCTAAACAGGGCAAAAACATTACAGGTTTCTGGATCCTTTGGTTCTTCCAAAGGAGTACTGTCTGTTTCGATTCCCATGATTTGTTTTCTAAGCTTTTTATCTGTCTGGAAAATGTTGATGAGGTTATCCTTGGATTTACTCATTTTTGCACCATCGGTTCCAGGTATATACATGGTCTCCTCCTGTACCTTTCCTTCAGGAATTACAAATACATCACCCATTTTAGCGTGAAACCTGGAGGCGACATCTCTGGTCATCTCAATATGTTGTAATTGATCTTTTCCTACTGGAACAATTTCAGCATCATATAAAAGGATGTCCGCCGCCATTAACATAGGATAGCTAAAAAGTCCGCTGTTCACGTCTTCAAGCCTGTCTGCTTTATCTTTAAAAGAATGGGCAAGAGTTAAACGCTGATATGGAAAAAAACAGCTTAAATACCAGGATAACTCGGTAACCTGGGGGATATCGCTCTGGCGATAAAATACACTTCTTTCAATGTCCAGACCACACGCAAGCCAGGTCGCAGCTACAGAATAGGTGTTTTGCCTAAGCGTTTCCGCATCTTTGATCTGAGTTAGAGAATGAAGGTCTGCAATGAAAATAAATGAATCATTATCTGGATCATTGGCCATCTCTATTGCCGGCATAATTGCTCCTAAAAGATTCCCTAAATGTGGGGTTCCTGTACTTTGTACTCCTGTAAGTATTCTGGACATTGACTTCTTGAATTTTGTTGCAAAGGTAAATTTTTTATAGAATTCACTCGGTTCATTTTACTACTTTTGGAGACTATGAGTTTTATTAAATCGGCGGCAATTCTATTATGGCGAATCTGGTTCTATATACTAATGATCGTCCCGATTGTTATCATGCTTCCTTTTTTAATAGTCTTTACTTCATCTGAAAAGTTTTACCCGCAGTTCTTTATTTGTGCCCGTATATGGGCAAAAGTGATCATTTTTGGAATGGGTTTCAACATTAAAGTTGAAGCTGAAGAAATTCCAGAAAGAGATAAAAGCTATATGCTTGTGGCTAATCACGCCTCCATGCTCGACATTATGTTAATGCTAAGCGTGATAAAACAACCTTTTGTTTTTATTGGTAAAAAGGAACTTGGTAGAATACCTGTTTTCGGATTCTTTTACCGTCGTACCTGCATTCTTGTAGACAGAAGAAACCAGAGAAGTGGAATGGAGGCTTTTGAAGAAGCTCAAAGAAGATTGGAACAGAAGAACAGCGTGTGTATCTTTCCCGAGGGAGGTGTGCCAAACGACCAGTCAATTATACTGGATCAATTTAAGGATGGTGCTTTCAGGCTGGCGATAGAACACCAGATCCCAATTGTGCCGATTACTTTTCACGATAATAAAAAACGTTTTTCATACAACGCTTTAACTGGTAGCCCTGGGAAATTAAGAGTCAAAATCCATCATTTCATCGATACTAAAAAATTGGAGCTCACCTGCCGCAAGGACCTTAAAGAAAGAACGTATAAGTTCATTCTGGAAGAACTTAAAAACCCGAGTTTCACTTAGAACTTGAAGTTAAGTCCTGAATAAATTCCAAGGTTTGTTGGCCTAACCTTATCTACATTACTAAAGGTGTTTATTTGATATTTAAATATTGGCTCAACACTAATGCTGAATTTACTGTTGATG
>JBFIMP010000303.1:0-2966 GCA_041611635.1 Christiangramia sp. | reverse complement strand
TCATGCCGATTTTATTATCAATCTATCTAAGGTAAAGCATAAAATTGAGGATTCATATGATGTTAATCATTTAAAAAGCAGGTGATTAAAGTTTTATTTTAAGATCATGCCGTCGCCCATTTCTATGATACGATCTGTTTTGCCTGCGAAATCTTCATCATGGGTCACCACCAGTAGAGAAAGCCCCTGCTCTTCGCTTAACTTCTGGAAGATATCAAACACAAGTTTAGCGTTATAGCTATCCAGGTTACCGGTAGGTTCGTCTCCCATAATGATAATAGGATCATTGATGAGAGACCTGGCTATAGCCACTCTTTGTTTCTCTCCTCCAGAGATCCCGAATGCTCTTTTTGAAGCCAAATTTTCGATTCCCAGCATTCTAAGCTTTTCCATTGCAGCAAATTCAATCTCTTCCCGACTTTTACGGCCTAGTTTTTTAGCCGGAAGCATTACATTCTCCAATACAGAAAACTCACCCAGCAAATAATGGAACTGGAATACAAAACCAATAAGCTCACTGCGTATTTTTGAAAGGCTATCCTTATCCTGTCCTGTGATCAGTTGATCTTTGAGATATAATTCACCTTCATAATCTGTATCCATCGTAGAAAGTATATATAGCAGGGTAGACTTGCCGCAGCCAGATTTACCCATGATAGAAACAAATTCACCCGGGTTCACCTTAAAACTAATGTCCTTTAGTACGTGGAATAGTACAGGCTTTTTAAAGTATTTATTAATGTTTTTAGTTTTAAGAACTGTTTTCATTCCTCAGATTATTGTCCCCTTATGATATCTACAGGATCTATGTATTTTGCCTTGCGTGAAGGAAGGTACCCGGCCAAAAAAGTCGAAATAAGAGCAAAACCAATTCCAATCACGTAGAACCAGGGATCATAATTAATTGGGTAGGTGCTCACCGTGGGTAATGCTTCTGTCTCGAAAGGCACCCTATCTATAACCACAGATAAAAGATAGCCTATCACCAGTCCCAAAATTCCTCCTACAAAGCCTATGATCATTGCCTGACTCATAAAAATTAACTGCACATCCTTACCTGAAAATCCTGTAGCCTTTAAAATCGCGATATCGTTCATTTTTTCATAAATGAGCATATTTAAAATATTATAAATCCCAAAACCAGCCACGATAAGTAAGGTGATGGAAACCGCATAGGTGATGAGGTTCCTTATGTTAGATCCAGTTTCAAATTGTGCATTAGCGGTATTGATGTCTATTGCCTGAAGATCGAATTGTTTCTCGATCTTATGAGCCAGGGTAGGTGCCATCTCGATGTTTTTTAACTTGAGATTGATATCGGTAATATAATTCTCTGGCTCACCTAGCATTCTCTGTACTTTTTTGATGGAAGCGAAGCTCTGGATATTATCAAGATCTGCGATTCCGCTCTGAAAGATGCCGGCAACTTTCAAGGGAAAACTAGTTCCTTTTACGGTACTTATCTGTACCCTGTCTCCGGTAGTTAAGGATAGTTTTTTAGCTACCCCGGCTCCTAAAAAAATGGCATTATCCATATTCTCAAGTGACTCCGGATTACCTTCTATAAGGTAATCTCCAAAATTAAAATAGCTTACTTCCTGCAGAACATCGATGCCGGTAAGATTTCCTCCCAGTTCTATAGATCCTGATATATAAAATATCTGGGTTTTTATCTGTGGGATCGCGGCAAGTACATTTTCGTCATTCTCCAAATGATCTATGAGAGGCAGGGCATTATGAATCTTTTTTTGCGATTGCTTTGGTTTGATCGAATGGATCATTTTAAGGCTGTTTTCGAATTCAGTATACAAATCTACCGGCTGCTCTTCAGAAGATTCTATCTCATTATAAATATGAACATGCGGAGTTTGATTCAATATAAGACTATCCAACATCTGGTTTAACCCCGTCATAAACCCAACCAGGCTTATATAAGATCCAATCCCAAAAGTGACTCCGAGGGCAGCGATGGCCGTCTGCCTTAATCTGGTAAGCAAATGGGTTCTGGCGATTCCTAATATCAGTTTCCAGTTGGTCATGGTGAAGGCTTGTAGATCCAGGTATTTTTATCGATACCAGAAGTTATTTCAATCATTTTCATATTCTCCATTCCGGTAGTTACTTTAACCTTGCCATCTTCGGTCTTTACACTGGAATCTTCGAGGAGATAATCCTTGGGGATGCTCAGGGTATTTTCTTTCCGGTTAATAAGAATATTTGCTTCTCCAGATAAGCCGGGGTAGAGAGTTGGAGGAATATCCTTAAATCTTGCTTCTACCAGGAAGGTTTGTTTGGCTTCATTTTTTTTAGGGTATATTTTATATATCACGGCTTGAAAGGCCTCCCCGGGATAGGCATCTAAATGTATGTAGGATAGCTGTCCTTTTTTTAATCTTACGATATCTACTTCGTCTACCAGCATTTCTACAACGAAAACCGAATCACTGCCAAGGCTGGCCAAAGCTTGCTGGGTATTTACAAGCTCACCTTTATTTTTATAAAGGGCGTACACTTTACCGTTAATCTTGCTGTTTATGGTATACTCCCCGGTGGTGATTATGCTATTTTTATAATTATTGCGGGCCTGTTTTAGCTGGGTTTCCAACTCGTTCCTGGTTTGTTTGTATTTATTTTCCAGCAGTTCGAGTTGATTTTGTGAAAGCTCGTACTTTAGTTTTTTTTGCTCATAAGTAGATTTTGATCCTATCTGTTCTTGCCAAAGTTTCTCCTGTCTTTTAAAATATATGGAATCATTAATCAGGTTAAGTCTGGCAGCTTTGATCTCCTCCACGATACTGTTAAGAATAGTTCCATTTCCCGAAAGGTTTTTTTCAGCAAGCTGGTAAGAAAGCCAGGCATTTTCGGCATTCAGTTTTGGGTTGCTGTTGATGATCTGCAAAATGGGATCTCCATACTTCACTTCGTCTCCTTCCACGACAAACTCCTTATCCAGAATTCCGTTTACC
>JBFIMP010000302.1:0-2975 GCA_041611635.1 Christiangramia sp. | reverse complement strand
TAATTCAGCTTTTTCCTGAGCGTTGGAGGTGGAATTAAGGTTTAGGAAAAAAAAACCTAAAAGTAAATAAATGAGATTAGGTGGGGTTAAAATGCTGTTTTTGAGCATGATGCAGGGTTTTAATGTGTTGGTTATTTTTTAAAAATAAATCCAAAATTCCTGAACAAAAATTCTTTATGACTATCTTAAGAAAATTCATAAAAAAAGCCACCCGATCCAGGTGGCTTCTTTTTCATTGAGAAATAAGAATTTTTAAAACGTATTTACGGTCTTCCGTATAGCAACGAGATTGGTCAAAAGTTTTTCCAGATGTGCCAGATCCAGCATATTTGCCCCGTCGCTTTTTGCATTCGCAGGATCAAAATGCGTTTCAATAAATAACCCGTCCACATGATTTACCACGCCAGCCCGAGCAATAGTTTCTATCATATCTGGTCTTCCTCCGGTGACTCCGCTACTTTGGTTAGGCTGCTGTAATGAATGCGTTACATCTAAAACAGTAGGAGCAAATTCGCGCATGGTTGGTATCCCTCTAAAATCAACGATAAGGTCCTGATAACCGAACATGGTTCCGCGGTCTGTGACCATCACCTGTTCGTTATTGCAATCGGTTACTTTAGTTACCGCGTGTTTCATAGCATCGGGACTCATAAACTGGCCTTTTTTAAGGTTGACCACCTTTCCTGTCTCGGCCGCAGCCACCACAAGGTCTGTTTGTCTTACCAGGAAAGCAGGGATCTGTAGAATATCCACGTATTCCGCAGCCATTTTAGCATCACTAATCTCGTGAATATCTGTTACGGTAGGAATATTGAAAGTCTCGGACACCTTTCGAAGAATCTTTAGAGCTTTTTCATCCCCAATCCCGGTAAAGCTGTCTATCCTGCTTCTATTTGCTTTTTTAAAGGAGCCTTTAAAAACGTAGGGAATCTCAAGTTTATCTGTGATAGCCACAACTTTTTCTGCGATCCTAAGAGCCATATCTTCTCCTTCGATAGCACAGGGACCCGATAAAAGAAAGAAGTTATTACTATCGGTATGTTTTATATTAGGTATTTTATCTAGTCTCATTATTTCAGAATTTGTGGCAAAGATAACTTAATTAAAGCCGCATTGCAATTAAGCTATATTTTGAAATTGAAGGCCTTTAATTGCATTTTTCTGTAAATTAGTTCATTGTTTAATTTTTAGCGTTTCAATTATGAAGATCCATGAGTTTCTAATTCCCCAATTACAGCAGGAAGTGGCCTTAACCGAAAAGTTCTTAAAACGCATACCAGAGGATAAAATGGGATGGAAGCCTCACCAGAAATCCATGACCATACGGCAGATCGCTAACCACCTGGCTGAAATACCCGCGTGGATCACCGGAACTATGGAAGCGGAAGCACTGGATTTAAAAGGCTATACTTCGCCAGATCATGGAACGGTAGAGGAGATCATCAAGGAACTGAAGCAAAATACTGTGGCAGCCGAAACTTCGCTGAGAAAATCTGATGAAGAATTTCGCAGGACCTGGAAGATGACTAAAGAGGGGGAGACCTTATTTGAAATGCCAAAATTCAATGTTCTGCAATCGATGGTTATGAACCAGTTTCCCCACCACCGCGCACAATTGGGAGTCTATTTCAGGCTACTGGATATTCCCGTGCCGGCTACGTATGGACCCTCGGCGGATGAAAGTTAATTTTCGACGTAGTATTTTTCTGAATTTCAGCGTGATATTGAAGTCCAAACTCGATAATCAGGTTTTAGCCTGCCTTAAGTTATGCTTTGTATTACTCTTATAACCTTTAATTTGATTTAAAACTTCTGATTTACAGTAAATTAAAATCTTTTCATTCTGCGATGGTTTAGCGAAAAATAGCTGTACATTTGCAGCCTTAAAAATAAGGCTTCATGACAGCTATTAGAAATATCGCGATTATCGCACACGTTGACCACGGTAAGACAACCCTGGTAGACAAAATAATGCATCACTGTGAATTGTTCCGTGATAACGAATCTACGGGTGAACTTATCCTGGATAATAATGATCTTGAAAGAGAGCGTGGAATTACCATTACTTCCAAGAACGTTTCTGTAACCTATAAAGATACCAAGGTCAATATCATCGATACTCCTGGCCACGCCGATTTTGGTGGTGAGGTAGAACGTGTTCTAAACATGGCCGATGGTGTTTTACTTTTAGTAGATGCATTTGAGGGACCAATGCCTCAAACGCGTTTCGTACTTCAGAAGGCTATCGATCTTGGATTGAAACCTTGTGTGGTAGTAAATAAAGTGGATAAGGAAAACTGTACTCCAGAGGAAGTTCATGAAAAGGTATTCGACCTTATGTTCGAACTTGGAGCAGAAGAATGGCAGTTAGATTTCCCAACTGTTTACGGTTCAGCTAAGAACAACTGGATGAGTGACGACTGGAGGAACGAAACCGAAAATATCGAGCCATTGCTTGATATGGTGATCGAGCATATCCCATCTCCAAAAGTGGATCTTGAGGGAACTCCTCAAATGCTTATTACCTCTCTGGATTTCTCTTCTTTTACAGGACGTATCGCTATTGGTCGTCTTCAAAGAGGAACTTTAAAGGAGAACCAGCAGGTTTCTCTGGTGAAGCGTGATGGTAGCATTAAGAAAACTAGAATAAAAGAATTACATACTTTCGAAGGTTTAGGCCGTAGAAAGGTAGAAGAGGTGCAGGCAGGTGATATTTGTGCGATCGTTGGTCTTGAAGGTTTTGAAATTGGGGATACTGTTGCCGATTTTGAAAACCCTGAAGGGTTAAAGACCATCGCTATAGATGAGCCTACCATGAGCATGCTTTTCACGATTAATGATTCTCCTTTCTTTGGAAAAGATGGGAAATTCGTGACTTCAAGACATATCAAGGAAAGACTGTATAAGGAACTTGAGAAGAACCTTGCCCTTCGTGTGGAGGAGACTGATAGTGCCGATAAATTTTTGGTATTTGG
>JBFIMP010000301.1:0-2991 GCA_041611635.1 Christiangramia sp. | reverse complement strand
CTTTAACAAATCGCATTCTACCTGTTACGCCTGGATTGCCTATCAAACTGCCTATCTAAAGGCACATTATCCTGCGGAATATATGGCGGCGGTACTTTCTAATAACATGAATGATATTAAGCAGGTTACTTTCTTTATGGAAGAATGTAAGCGCATGAAGCTGAATGTTCTTGGGCCAGATGTAAATGAATCTTACTACAAGTTCTCGGTAAATAAAGATAACGCGGTTAGATTTGGAATGGGAGCGATCAAAGGTGTTGGAGCCGGAGCAGTAGCTACCATTGTTGAGAATAGAAAAACAAAAGAAGGACCATATCGTTCAATTTTCGATATGGCCAAAAGAATAGACCTTAGAGCAGCCAATAAAAAGGCCTTTGAAAACCTTGCCCTTGCCGGTGGTTTCGACGGATTTGGAACTACCCATCGTGCACAGTATTTCCATGATGACGGCAACGGAATGAGTTTCCTGGAAAAAGTGGTGAAATATGCGCAGAAGTTCCAGGAGAGTCAGAATTCATCTCAGGTAAGCCTCTTTGGAGAAGCCAGTGATGTGCAGATCCCGGAGCCTGAAGTTCCTGGATGCGAGGAGTGGGGAACCATGGAGAAACTTCGCCGTGAAAAAGAGGTAGTGGGGATCTATATTTCGGGCCACCCTCTGGATGATTTCAAGATAGAAATGAATTATTTCTGTAACGGGAAATTATCAGATTGCAGAAACCTGGAGTCGATTGTGAACAGGGAGCTTACCATGGGATGTGTGGTTGTAGATGTACAGCACAGGGTTTCTAAAAATGGTAAAGGCTGGGCGATATTTACGGTAGAGGATTACGACGAATCCTACGAGTTCAAGATCTTTGGAGAAGAGTATTTGAGAATGAAACATTTCTTTGTTCCGAATAATTTCATACACCTGAAGATCTTTGTAAAAGAGGGCTGGACAAATAAGGATACCGGTAAAAAAGGAGAGCCTCGAATTCAGTTTAGAGAAATTGGCCTTTTACATGATGTGATGGATAAAAATGCCAAAAAGCTTACTATCCAGCTAAATATTAATGATCTTCAAAACGAAAAGATAGAATGGTTAAAGGATACTTTTATGACTCATAAGGGTGATTGCCATTTGAACTTCGTTGTTTATGAAATGGAGGAGCAGGTGAAGCTGCGCATGCCGAGTAGAAAACACAAAATCAAAATATCACAGGAGCTAATCGAAGCTTTGGAAGCAGAGCAGTTTATGTATAAGTTGAATTAAGCCTCCATCCTTGCCTTCCCCCAATGGGGGAAGGAGTATTAGAAAGAAGAACTAAAGACATGTGAACTGGGCCAGGGATTGAGGCAGGCTACCGTGTAGCGCCGAAAGCCCGGTCACCTGAAGCGCAAGCGCAGGGTGGGGACCTCAAATAAACCTAACTAATAAGCTCATAGTCAAATGCAATATTGGTAGTGTAAGGAATATTTATTTTATTGACTACTTTTACGAATCAAATTAGAAACATTAAAAAAATAACATATTATGGCCGTTGAAATAACTGACGCGAATTTTGAAGAACAGGTACTTAAAAGTGATAAGCCTGTAATGGTAGATTTTTGGGCTGCATGGTGCGGACCTTGTAGAATGGTTGGACCGATCATCGATGAAATTAGTACTGAATATGACGGGAAAGCTGTTGTAGGTAAACTAGACGTTGATGCGAACCAGGAATTTGCAGCAAAATATGGGGTTAGAAACATTCCTACTGTACTTATCTTCCAAAATGGAGAAGTTGTGGGACGTCAGGTTGGAGTAGCTCCAAAACAAACCTATGCAGATGCAATTGATCAGTTATTGTAAGAACTGATTTTATATAATATTGAGCCTCGCTTTAAGCGGGGCTTTTTTTATTCATAAAGTATCGGTAATTTCATACGAACTATGAATATTGAAAAAGAACTTCACGAAACCGGCGGATTTTTAAACCTTGACCTCCTGGCGAAGCAGGTGGTAGAAGGTTATATTTCAGGAATCCATAAGAGTCCGTTTCACGGGTTTTCTGCAGAATTTGCCGAACATAAGATCTACAACAATGGCGAAAGTACCCGTCATATCGACTGGAAGCTTTTTGCCAAGACCGATAAGCTTTATACTCGCAGGTATGAGGAGGAGACCAATTTAAGGTGTCATCTAATTCTGGACAATTCGGCTTCCATGCATTATCCCGCCATGAAGGATCAAAATTTAGGTGCTTTGAACAAGATCGGGTTTTCTGTTCTGGCTTCGGCCTGCCTGATGGAGATCTTAAAGCGACAGAGAGACGCAGTAGGGGTAAGCATATATAGTGATGAATTCGAGTTTTACGCGCCAGAGAAGTCCAGTGAGCGGCATCATCAGATGCTTTTGCATAAACTGAATGAGATATTAAGCAGTTCTGCGAAAAGAAAGAATACAGATACCTATACTTATCTGCATCAGATCGCCGAAAAACTGAAACGACGATCGCTGATATTCCTTTTTACAGATATGTTTCAGGCCGATGCCGGCGAAGAAAAATTGTTCGAGGCCTTGAGGCATTTGAAATATAACCGGCATGAGGTTATCCTTTTTCATGTGATGGATGAAAAAAGGGAACTGGATTTTGACTTTGAGAATACTCCGCGCCGATTTACCGATGTAGAAACAGGTGCTGAGGTGGACCTTTATTCAGATAATATCAGGGAGAATTACAAAAAAGCCATAGAAGAATATCTCGCAGATCTTAAAATGCAATGCGCGAAGTACCGGATTAAATATGTGGAGGCAGATATCAATAAAAATTTTGAAAAAATATTGACAGCTTATTTGCTTGAAAAACAAAAGTTTGGATAGAGGGGCGAAAATTAGTTTGAAAAATTTTAAAAAAAGGTTTGGTGAATCTAAAAAGGGGCGTATATTTGCCCTCGCAATAACGCAACGGTCTGGTAGTTCAGTTGGTTAGAATACCTGCCTGTCACGCAGGGGGTCGCGAGTTCGAGTCT
>JBFIMP010000300.1:0-2996 GCA_041611635.1 Christiangramia sp. | reverse complement strand
TAATAATTGCCTGCCGGGATTATCTTCAAACGAGAGTTTCGGTGGTCAAAAAAGCCATGAACGGACTCAGGGAAGACCTGGAGAACGAATCCAAAAGCAGTGCTGGCGATAAATTTGAGACTGGCAGGGAAATGATCAATATCGAATGGAATAAATTAAGCGTTCAGCTAAATGAATACGACCGGCTGGGAAATATCCTGAACAGAATAGAAGAATATAAGCCCAATGGAAATGTGGTTTTAGGAAGTATCGTGGTGACCAATGTCGCTAAATATTTTATTTCCATTCCCGCAGGAGAAATTGAAAGTGGTAAAGATAAATTCTATGCTGTTGGGATTAAATCACCTATCGCCCAGCTTTTACTAGGCAAAAAAGCAGGTGAAAAGCCTGTTTTTAATGGTCGTGAATTTGAAATCCTGGAGATCACTTAAGCCGGTCCTCGATCATTCTCTCAGAAACTTGTAAGCATATGGTTTTCCCAGGTTGAATATTATTTTTGTGTTCGACCAATATATCCTCGCCATTCAATTTCGCCTGGATAAGGAAATTTTCTCCTTTGAAATATGTGGTTTTTACTTCAGCTTTTATTGGGGAGCTTTTTACAATGCTGATGTCATGAGGATATAAAACCACTCTTTTACGGCTATTCTCATTTTCTTTTAAATTTTTCAGCATGATATGGTTCACATCCCCAAAAAGCGATGCGATATATTTGTTTGGTGGCGATTTATATAGTTCCTCAGGGGTGCCATCGGCATAAATGTTTCCATTCTTCAAAACAAAGGTACGGTCTGCAAAAGATAGGGCATCTGTACTATCGTGCGTTGCTACAATACAGGTAATATTTTTTTCTTTTAGGTAGGAAAACAGGCGTCTTCTCAGGTTATTTTTCCTGAAATGATCTATATGACTGAAAGGTTCATCCAGCAGGATCAATTCTGGTTCCTTGGCCAGGGCACGGGCTAAAGCAATTCGTTGTTGCTGTCCACCGCTAAGAAGTTTTGCTTTTTTATCGGCCAGATCTTCCATTTCTACTACCTCCAGTAGCTCTTTAATGCGTCTTTTCTTTTTAACAGGATAAAAATTACTAAGATGTTTCCCTACATTTTCAGCAGCCGTGAGGGGTAGCATAAGATCAAAATCCTGAGCCAGATATTTAATAAAAGGTTCTCCGGGCACGAGGTTAAAATTTGGTCCCAGCATTTCTTCTCCATTCCAGCTTACTTTCCCATCTGTATGTAAAAGGCCGTAAATGAGTTTTAATAGCGTACTTTTACCGCAACCGCTTTCCCCGATCACCGAAACATTCTGACCTTTTTCGATTTTAAAACTTATATTTTTTAGAATTGGTTCTTTTTGGTAAGCAAAAGATACTTTCTCAAGTTTCAGCATATTGAAGAATATATATGGTCGAAGTTAAAATAAAAAAAGCGCGGAACATAATCCGCGCTTTATCAATTTATATGGATTTCCGGCTTTATTGCCCCACACCATCTTCGATGTCTTCCGGAAGGTTTTTGTAACCCATATTGTAAAGGGTGAAACCAAAAATATCTGCATATTCTTCAATGATCTTGCTGGTTGGTTTACCTGCTCCGTGACCAGCTTTGGTCTCGATCCTAATTAGTACAGGCTCATCACCGGCATGCTTATCCTGTAACTCGGCAGCAAACTTGAAAGAATGCGCAGGAACCACACGGTCATCGTGATCTCCCGTAGTTACCATAGTGGCCGGATATTCCACCCCTTTCTTAACATTATGCACTGGCGAGTACCCATATAGATATTCGAACATTTCCTTGCTGTCTTCAGCTGTACCATAATCATAAGCCCAGCCAGCACCAGCAGTAAAAGTATGATATCTTAGCATGTCCATTACTCCAACTGCAGGCAATGCCACTTGCATAAGATCTGGACGCTGGGTCATGGTTGCTCCAACCAGTAATCCGCCGTTTGAACCTCCTCTAACGGCCAGTTTCTCGCTGGAAGTGTAATCGTTGTCTATAAGGTATTCAGCAGCAGCGATAAAATCATCAAATACGTTTTGCTTTTGTAGCTTGATGCCTGCATCATGCCATTCTTTACCATATTCTCCACCTCCGCGTAAGTTAGGTACCGCATATATTCCTCCCTGTTCCAGCCATACACTCATTGCGGTGCTGAATCCTGGAGTAAGGCTAATATTAAATCCGCCATATCCGTAAAGAATGGTAGGGTTCTCGCCATTCATTTCGGTTCCCTTTTTATAAGTAATGATCATAGGAACTTTAGTACCATCCTTGGATTCATAAAAAACCTGCTTACTCTCGTAATTCTCAGGATCAAAATCAATATTTGGTTTGTTGTATACTTCAGAAGTACCGTCTTTGATATTGTACTTGTAAATAGTACCTGGAGTCACATAGTTCGTAAAAGAGTAGTAAAGCACTTTTTCATCTTCTTTGGCTCCAAATCCTCCCGCAGAACCTATTCCCGGAAGTTCTACTTCACGAATCAAATTGCCTTGAGAATCATATTGTTTTACCTGTGATATGGCATCTACCATATATTCAGCAAAGAAATCTCCACCAGCGGTAGAAGGACTTAATACGTTTTCGGTTTCAGGAATAAAATCTTTCCAATTCTCAGGGGCAGGATTTGAAGCATCCACGCTTACGATCCTTTTATTCGGAGCGTCAAGGTTAGTTACTATAAACAGCTTGCTACCCTCATTCTTGATCACGTAAGAATCGGTCTTTTCATGGTCCAGGATAGTGACAAGTTTTGGATCCTCTTTGGTAAGGTCCATTAAGTATAGCTTTCCACCAGAAGTTGAATTCCTGGCAGAGATCGTTAAATAACGGTCATCTTCAGTTACTCCGCCACCAACATACCTGTGTTTCTGGTCTGGGGTCGCTCCAAAGATTACTTTATCTTCAGATTGTGCGGTTCCCAGCTTATGGTAATATAATTTATGCTGATCTGTTTTGGCAGAAAGCTCGCTTCCATCTGGTTTG
>JBFIMP010000299.1:0-2999 GCA_041611635.1 Christiangramia sp. | reverse complement strand
GGAGGGTTTAACTACCAGTATATTAGTTTTAAAAAGCAAATGCCTGAGTTATACTTTAGCCCTGAAAAGTTCCAGGCCGCAGAGGTCTTTTTAAACCTTCTGGGTAACGACCCTGATTCTAATCTTTCTTATGATTTTACGGCTGCAACTGGATATCAGTTCATTGAAGAAGAGCCAGGGCAAGCAACTTACAGGCTAATAGGTAGATTAGGTTACCATATTGGGAGCAGGTTTCTGGTTAGTATATATGGAAATCATTCCAATATCGCCTCGGCCATCGCAACGGGATTTACTTATACTGAATTTGGGATTAATCTGAAATGGCAATTAAGTGAGACTCCTATCTTTAAATTTTAATTGATAGGTATTTCTACTGCCGTGAAAGATATCTGCCAGAAATATTTAAATGTATTAGTCTAGTTTCATATCCCTCACAAAACCACTTGAAACTTGTTCATACTGAATACGTTTAATCCTATTTAAGTACTGGGCTATTATACAAGAACTTAACGAAATCATCGGTGATAATTCTCCCTTAGGTAAATTCCTGTAGAGAATTATTGATAATCCTGCCTGTGTTTTGCCGAATACGATTCGCTTTATAATTGATGTTCTGGAGAATTTTAAATTCCAGTCGAGGAGTATTTAGCCTATCTAAATGAAAAAAATAAGCCGGAGCATTTGCTCCGGCTTATTACCTAACCACCTATTTAACTTAGTGAGTAACCGACAAACTAAGTGAAAAATTTTTCTGAATTGATCTTTTTATAGATTATGTAGATTTAAATTTAAATGGCAGATTCCTTATTTTTCATCCCAGTTCTTCCCCATAAGTGTCCATTACGTTCTGCCTGAAATTTTTAATTTCCTGCTGTTTGGTTTTTGGAACTATAAGTAGGATTTCACGATTTTCAAGGATCATATAATCTTCCAGCCCGTCTATTAATACAATTTTATCTTTTTCTGTTCTAATGATATTGCCTTTAGACTGCATGGAAATTAGCCTGGAGTTTACAATTGTGTTGTTCTCCTTATCAGCAGGGAGTTCATTCTGAATGGAGCCCCAGGTGCCCAGATCGTTCCAGGAAAAGCTTGCCGGGATTACCTTTACATTTTCGGCTTTCTCAATAATGGCGTAGTCTATGGAAATATTTTCAGCCAAATGATAGTGCGCGGCCAGGAAGTTCGTTTCCTCAGGTGTATTAAACTTCTCTAATCCTCTGGAAAATAACTGGAACATTTCTGGAAGATAGATTTCAAATTTCTTTAAAATGCTTGAAGCTTTCCAAATGAAGATGCCACTGTTCCATAAATAATCTCCAGATGCAATAAATTTTTCTGCTGTGGCAAAATCAGGCTTCTCTGTAAACCTTTTTACCGGCAGAATTTTTTTATCTCGATCCTGTTTATATTGAATATAACCATATCCGGTATTAGGGAAGGAGGGAGGTATTCCAAAACTTAGTAATACTTCATTCCCGGTAGATGCTTCCAGGGCAAGTTCCATATCTGCCTGGAACTGCTCTTTAGTTTGAATCCAATGATCACTGGGGGCTATAAGCATCCGGGCTTTAGCATCTTTTTTAAAGATCTTCATGGCCGCAAGAAGTATACAGGGCGCTGTATTTCTCATAACTGGTTCCAGCACGATCTGTTCTTCCTTAAGCGAAGGTAAATGCAGCTTTATCAGGTCTTTGTATATCTCGTTAGTTGAAATATAAATATTAGACTCTGGAATGAATTGAGCCAGTCTTTTAAAGGTGGTTTGTAATAAACTTTCTCCACAACCAAGAATATCCTGGAATTGTTTGGGGTTGGCTTGCTTGCTAACAGGCCAGAACCTGCTGCCTACACCTCCGGCCATGATTACTGCATAATTATGATCTTTCATCTTAGATATTTTAGGAGATTCTTTTATAAAAATACCAGACTAGAATGTTGAGATAACAATTACTCGATTAAACCGGATTTACTTAGGATGAATGGAAAATATTAGAAGGTGAAAGGTTTAAAGAAGATTAAGTCGTTTCATGAGCTCGGGACGATTGCTCCGGCTTACCGGCACCACATCTTTTTCGATTAATACACTGTTATCTTCTATATCTATGATGTGCTTTGTATTGATCACAAAAGACCTGTGAATTTTCAGGAAGAGATCATCCGGTAGTTTGTCTGTGATTTTCTTCAAAGTAGAATGTACGGTATAATTTTTCCCGAAAGTTTTGATATAGATATAATCACCTTTAGCTTCGATTAAATAAATACTTGGAATATCTATTTTTATAAGCCTTCGGTCTATATTTACATAAAGGTCATTATCTGTTTTGTTGAGGTCTGAGACCAGATTGTTGGTGCCAGATGGGGCTTTTGAAGTTAATGCCTTATTTACGGCTTTATCAAAACGCTCCTGGGTAATTGGTTTAACCAGATAATCTACGATACAATCATATTCAAAAGCTTCTATAGCGAAGTTCTTGTCTGAGGTGGTTAAAATTATATTGGGTGGATTTTTCAAGGTCTGGATCAAATCGAAACCTGTAAAATCGGGCATATGAATGTCCAGAAAGATTAAATCTATAGATTGCTGATTAAGGTACTTGATGGCCTGCATGGCATTAGAAAATGATTCCTCTACTTCTACCTCCGGGTTATTTTCAATAAGTTGTTCAATAATTAATCTGGCTGTTGCCTCATCGTCGATAATTAGACATTTCATGCATTTAGATTTTAGGTCTGCTCAATAAAGGTAAGCATTCGCTGGAGAATATCTTCAAATTCCTTCTGCCTGCTATTGACCCCTTCCCTAAGATCATCTTCATACAATTCAGCCAGGTTATAACTTTCCTCCAGGCCTAAAATACTAATTTTGTGTTTAAGCTTATGGACGCTTGAAGAAGCTTCCTTTAAATTATGTTGCTGTATATTATCCTTATATGTAGCAATTTCTTGAGGTAGCTCCCTTTTCACCACGTTAAGTAATTTAGCCTCAAACTCTTTAT
>JBFIMP010000298.1:0-3016 GCA_041611635.1 Christiangramia sp. | reverse complement strand
TCAAGTTCGGAGCTGGCTTATATGATAAATATAAAAACTGCTAAATAAAAAAAGCAGCTGTAAAACAGCTGCTTTTTTTATTCTATAGAATTATTATCTACTTTTTTTCCTTTGCAGGTTCGTTAAGCTTCTGACTCATCTCCATGGAAATTGAGGAACGGTCGAAAGTGATTTTTCCTGCTCCGGTTTCAATTATCACCGAGTTATTTTTTTCACTAAAGTCAACTATCTTACCGTGCATACCACTTTTGGTAACTATTCGATCTCCTTTTTTGAGCTCGGCGGCAAAATTCTTTTCCTGTTTAGCTTTTTTCATTTGAGGGCGTATCATAAAAAAATATACGACCACAAACATTAAAATAATTGGTGCAAACTGTGTTAATTGATCCATATATGCTTTTAGCTAGCGTTTTGGTCAGCTTCTACAAAAGCTTTGATTTTAATTTGTTCTTTTCCTGATTCTGTATTTGCAGATACAGTAACTGTTTTAGTAACCTGACCATTTCCAGATCCATTAAACTTCACTAACATCTCGCCGGTTTCTCCCGGAGCGATAGTTTCGTTTTTAGGATAGGTTGGCACGGTACAACCACAAGAACTTGATGCATTAGTAATCACTAAAGGAGCATTTCCAGTATTTGTAAATTTAAATACGTGCTCTACAGCAGTTCCTTTGGCGATATTACCAAAATCGAATTCAGATTCTTCAAAAGTGATCTCAGGATATTGTGTTTCCTGTGCATCACGTTCAGCAGAAGCCTCTACGTTCTCAGCTTTTACTTTATCTGAAGCGTTATCTTTACATCCGGTGAACAGCATCGCCCCTACTGCTGCAAACATTAAAATTGTTTTTTTCATGGTGAAGTTATTTTGTTAAATTTCTAATTGCTAAAATTAATAAAAATTCTGAACTACATTAAGCCTCTTCCGGTTTTATTTAGCTTATCCTCTGTTTGATATTCCTTAGACAATTTGTCCAGCACTCCATTAATAAAAATACTACTTTTAGGGGTGCTATATTCCTTGGCGATTTCAAGATATTCATTGATGGTTACCTTAACAGGAATACTGGTGAATTTTAAAAATTCGCAGATGGCCATCTTAATAAGTACCATATCTACCTCAGCGATCCTATCCTTATCCCAGTTTGGTGTTTTACCTAACATCTCTTCGGCCAGATCATCATCATTCAAATAGGTTTTTCGAAAAAGTTTTATAGCAAACTCTTTATCCTCATCATTTTTGAAAAGCTGAGTAATCTTTTTTTCTCTACCTGTAGACTCCTTAAGCTTCTGTAAAAATTTAAGAATTGCCGTATTTACCAATGGAAGGTCATCCAGCCAGGTAAGTTTCTTATCTTCCAGGTAATCATAAAGCTTGTCGTTTGGCGCTATGAACTCCTTAAAAATATGGATAATAAAATTTTTATCCTCCTTGAAATCCCGTTCACGCGTTTCCATATACTCCTCGTAAGCGACACTATTTCTTACCTCGTTCCAGATAATAGCCACGTATTCATCATCCTGTTTCCACTGGTTGATCTTATGCTTTTCCAGAGCATTCTGGAGGCTATCATTTTCATTAAGGATCTGAAAGATCTGGTTATCCACAAACTTTCGATTGGGATCTTTTTCTTCGCTGGTAGCTAAATGTTTTTGCTGAGACTTTTCTAAGTAGGATTCTGCGTGTTCTCTTAATTCGGTGATCAGGCTAATTTGAAGCAGAAACAGGTCATACATTTCCTGCATACTCTTGATCAGGAATTTTTCTTCGGTTGCGAGGTTATCATTCTGGCTTTGGCTAAAGGCGTAAAGCGACTGCATTACTTTAACCCTGATATGTCTTCTTGTCAACATAATTGTAAAAGAACTTTTTAGAAAATTAGAAAGGGCGAAAGCATTCACTTTCGCCCTGCAAAAATATCAATAAATTAGAACTGACTAATTTAAATTTTGATTTTTTCTATCCTCGATTCTTTGTCTTGCGATTTGCAAGGCAGCAAAATGAGTAGTGATATCATCCTTAGACGCTTTCTCAAGAATTCTAAGTGTGGTATTATAAATATTTTCAGTTTTACGCATGATCTCCTGCCTGTCGTAGTTCTCAAGTTCAGCATAAACATTGATGATTCCTCCGGCATTGATAAGGAAATCTGGAGCATAAACGATCCCTTTCTTCTGTAGGATCTCTCCGTGAGAAACCTCGTCTGAAAGCTGATTATTGGCGGCTCCCGCGATGATATCTACGTTTAATCTATGAATGGTATCGTCATTTATAGTTGCACCTAAAGCACAAGGCGCGTATATGTCTACATCTGCAGAATAAATATCTCTGGCAGTATAAATATGAGCTCCATATTTCTTGCTAACTTCTTCAAGACGCTCTTCGTTAATATCGCTAATAAAAACCTCTGCTCCGTCTCCTGTAAGATATTCTACCAGGGTTTCGCCTACATGGCCAATTCCCTGAACCAATACTTTTTTACCTTCAAGATCATCTGTGCCATACTTAAATTTTGCAGATGCCTTAATTCCCATAAATACTCCGTAAGCAGTTATAGGCGATGGATTACCTGCTCCACCTTTAGATTCTGAAATTCCGGTAACATAAGGAGTCACTTCCCTTACGATATCCATATCTGAAGTTTCCATTCCTACATCTTCTGCAGTGATATATTTACCACCTAGAGAATGTACAAATTCACCAAATCTTTTCATTAGTGCCGGAGTCTTTTCTTTTTTAGCATCTCCAATGATCACCGCTTTACCTCCTCCAAGATTTAACCCGGTAATAGCACTCTTAAAAGTCATTCCACGTGAAAGACGAAGAACATCGTTCACCGCTTCCCATTCGCTGGTATAATTCCACATTCTGGTGCCTCCCAGCGCAGGTCCTAAAACCGTATTATGGATACCAATAATTGCCTTTAAACCTTTATCTTTGTCGTTGCAAAAAACGATTTGTTCGTGTTCGTCAAACGATAACTGTCCAAATACCGGAGCAGACTTTTTTAGTT
>JBFIMP010000297.1:0-3028 GCA_041611635.1 Christiangramia sp. | reverse complement strand
TTAGAATTAGTTACCTGGTAAGGCCGTTTTTAAAGATTTATCTTAAAGGCTCACGATATACCGATCCTATTGATGGGAGCGGTTTCAGCAAGTTTTTACCTTATGGTTACGAAAATCAGCGGGAAAATGTTCTTTCCCCATCTACCCTGTCGTTAGAAAGGCATAGGCTTCTATGGCTCTATCTGAACAACGAAACAGTGTTTTTTAATAAGAGTTTAAAAGTTTTACACTTTGCACCTGAGCAGGCATTTTATAAACGTTTCAGGCAACTTTCGAATCTTGATTATTTAACTACAGATCTCAACTCTCCCTTGGCAGATGTTAAGGCTGATATTTGCGATCTGCCGTTTGAAAACGACAGTTTCGATTTTATTTTATGCAATCATGTGCTGGAACATATACCAGATGACAGGAAGGCCATGCAGGAATTATATAGGATTCTAAAGCCTGGCGGAACGGCTATTTTACAAATACCACAGGACCTGGAGAGAGCCGAGACTTTTCAGGATGATTCCATAACAGACCCTAAAGAGCGGGCTAAGATCTTTGGACAGTATGATCACGTGCGTGTTTATGGAAGGGATTATTTCGATAAATTACGTGCTGTAGGTTTTAAGGTTGCAGAAGTAGATTACACTTCACAATTATCCCAAACCGAAATGGACAAATTCAGGCTAGCTCAAGGGGAGATCATCCCGGTATGCTTTAAGTAATTACTCAACGATATTCTTCTTAAAGCCTGGCGACTGGAAAACTTTCGTTTTACCATCTTTAGAAGCATACATGATATAAACTTCCACATTCTCAAGATCTTTAAGAACCTCTTGAGTTCTTTCAAGGCCTAGTGCCATAAAAGCTGTTGCATAGCCATCAGCAAGCATACAATTCTCTGCAATTACTGAAGCGCTTAACAAATTACTCCTTTCAGCCTTTCCTTTTTTTGGATTAATGGTATGAACATACTTCTCACCTGTTATCGAATCTACCCGGAATTTCCTGTAATTACCTGAAGTAGCCATAGCAACATTAGACAATTTAACCTTAGCCTGAAGTTTTCTATTCCCCTCCTGCTGGTTTGGATCATCGATACCAACTACCCATTCAAAGTCATTTTCAAGGTTTTTACCCCTGGCTCTCAATTCACCACCAAGTTCTATAAGATAATTTTCAACATAATTGGATTCAAGATATTCACCTATAACGTCTATAGTATACCCCTTGGCAATGGCATTAAAATCAAGATATATTGCAGGGTCTTCTTTTCTGATCTTATTATCATCGGTTAATCTTACTTTATCAAAACCAACCAGATTTCTTAAAGAATCAAGTGTTGCCTGCTCAAGCTTATTCAGCGGTTTGCCCGGTCCAAAGCCATAAGCATTCACAAGAACGCCCACAGTAGGATCAAAAAAGCCATCGGTCTCCTTATAGATCTTGTTAGAAGCATTGAATACCGCCTCAAAGTTCTCATCAACCTTTACCGTGGTATCTCCGCGGTTAATTCGTGAAATATCAGACTTGGTGATATAAGTGCTCATGGAAGAGTTGATCTCATCCATGATGCTATCCAGTGATTTTTCAAACTGAAGTTCATCATTCGAAAAATAACGGACCATGTAAGTAGTACCTAAGGCTTCCCCGGTATATTCATGGCTGTTAACCTCTGCAGATTGGTTGCATGAAATTAAAGTAAGGGTAAATAAAAGTAATAAGGAAATCTTTTTCATTTTCTAAAATTCTTTCCAACCAGAGTAATTCACAATATAGTCTTCATCACTCGTAATGGGTTTTTCATAATCACTTGAATTGGCTAGGCCAACACCGGCATAAAAGGTCCTGGCGTTAAACTTTTCAGCATGCTCTTTTATTTCTTTCATGAAAGCCGGATCGAAGGCAGCAGGATCATCTGGATACTCTATTGCCCGTACTATCACGAAATGAAGCTTAGACTCCTTTAAAGCGACGAATTGCGGGTTTCTTTTGAGCTTGCTATTTACTCCCAGAAATTCATATCCATTATCTTCAAGGTCCTTTCCCACGATATTCATGGCGAGATTATGTAATTCCTGTTTATTTAATTTAGGCATGAGATAAAGATAAAAATTAGCTAATTAAATATTGGTAATCCTCAGGCTGAACTTGTTTCAGCCTTTAAAATAAATTGGTTAAGATCCCGAATCAATTTCAGGATGACCTATTTTAAAATTTTAAAAATTAGGATAAAAGCAAAAAAAATCCCGCCGAAGCGGGATTGTTATTATTATCCTCCAAAGTCATCAAATCTGATGTTCTCTGGCGGAATTCCAAAGTCCTCGCCCATTTTCTGAACGGCTTTGTTCATCAATGGTGGACCACAGAAGTATAATTCTATTTCTTCCGGTTCTTCATGATGTGATAAATAGTTATCTATTACCACCTGGTGAATAAATCCTACAAATCCATCTCCTTCATCATCAAGACTGGATTTTACTTTCCAGTTATCTTCCTCCATCGGCTCAGAAAGCGCCAGGTAAAATTTAAAGTTAGGGAAATCTCTTTCCAAGGCTCTAAAGTGTTCTGTATAGAAAAGTTCACGTTTAGACCTACCACCGTACCAGTAGGTTACTTTTCTACCGGTCTTTAATGTTCTGAACAGGTGATAAAGGTGAGATCTCATTGGGGCCATTCCGGCTCCACCACCAACGTAAAGCATTTCTGCTTCACTCTCGTTGATAAAGAATTCACCATAAGGTCCAGAGATAGTTACTTTATCTCCTTTTTTAAGACTAAAGATATATGAGGAAGCAACTCCTGGGTTTACATCCATCCAGCCGTCTTTAGCTCTATCCCATGGCGGAGTAGCAATACGTACGTTAAGCATGATCTCACGTCCTTCTGCAGGATAAGAAGCCATTGAGTATGCTCTTTCTACAGTTTCCGGATTCTTCATTACCAGTGGCCATAAATTGAATTTATCCCACTCAGCTTTAAATTTATCTGGAGTTTCGTGCTCTTCCGGGTGAGCAGTGATATCCATATCTTCAAATTT
>JBFIMP010000296.1:0-3041 GCA_041611635.1 Christiangramia sp. | reverse complement strand
TGCACTCACGACACCTTTGGCATAAAAGCTTCTTTGATTGCTGATATCTCTGGCGGCCTCTGCAAGAAGTGCATCCACCTCGGCATCTGTTAGATCCCCTCTCTTATCCTGCTCATTTTTGATCTTCTTCAGAACTTCCTGCACCGTGGAAGACAAATCGGTTACAGGATTTTCAGCGATTACCGCAGGCTCTATAGAAATTGATTCTATCTGCGGTCGCCTGGAATAAGATTTCAAAATAACCTCTTCTCTTTTTTCTGAATTCACCAAACCTGGACTTCCAGCCATTCCTTGCTTTTTCTCCATAGTTCCCGGGCCAATGATTTCAGACCTATTCTCTACCTGTCTCTTCTCTATAACTTCCTCTTCTGAAGCTATCTGAACCGGTTCTTTAAAATGCTCACTATTTTCTTTTTTTTCAATCTCTTCTCCGGCAGAAGTATCTACAACCGGAAAGGAATTCCGCTGCTTATCTATATAAAGAGTGCTTGCGATGAGCAGAACTACCATGGCAGCAATTGCTGAGATCCATAGTTTTCGCCCTGAACTTTTTTCAGAATCATCAAGCCTGGAACTCAATTTATCCCAGCCAGCGGCCGATGGCTGAATTTCCCTTTCATCCAGCTTCTCCTTTACATGCTCTTCAAATTTAACTGGTGCCATAAACTGATGAATTAAGTGTTTTTAATTTTTCCTGAAGCATCTTACGTGCTTTAAACAACTGGGATTTTGAAGTCCCTTCGGTAATATCAAGCATCTTTGCTATTTCAGAATGCTTATACCCTTCAACCGCATACATTACAAATACCATCTTATAACCTCCCGGTAAAGCATCTATTAAACCTTGTATATCGGCCACATCCATTTCAGAATTTATATTATTGAAGACCTCTTCATTTTCAAATCCCACATCTTCCTGGAATTCCAGTTTCTTGTGCTGCCTTAAAAACGAAATTGATTCCCTCACCATAATCCTTCTAATCCAGCCTTCAAAATTTCCTTCTCCTTTAAAATCCTTTAAATGTTTAAAAACCTTGAAAAATCCCTTTAGCATAGTGTCTTCTGCATGATGTATATCTTTGATATACTGCCTGCAAACGCTCAGCATCTTAGGTGAATGATTTTCATAGATCTTTTGCTGAGCATCGCGATTACCCGCCGATGCTCTTTTAATTAAAGAGGATTCATTTTTAAAAAGCTGTATAACTTTTACCATTTTCACAAGGCCTTCTATTTATAGAGACGCAGGAAAGTTACAAAAGGTTGCCTGAGGTTTTTAATTTTTTATTTTTTTCGGTTTCGCCTCTCAATTTCTTAACTCGTATCTTTGCATAAGAATAATTTTTATGGCAGAAGAAGTTCGAATAAACAAGTATTTAAGTCAGTTAGGATATTGCTCCAGAAGGGAAGCAGATAAACTGATAGATCAGGGTAGAATTACTATTAATGACGAGGTTCCGGAAATGGGAACCAAGGTTACTCCAGGTGACCTGGTAAAAGTTGATGGCAAGCCTGTTTCTAAAGAAGAACTTAAAGAGCCAAATGTTTATATCGCTTTTAATAAACCGGTTGGTATTGTTTGCACCACAGACACGAGGGTAGAAAAGGATAATATCATTGATTACATTAACTATCCCAAAAGGATATTTCCCATTGGCCGTCTGGACAAACCCAGCGAGGGTCTTATCTTTCTTACCAATGACGGGGATATTGTAAATAAAATACTTCGCGCCCGCAACAACCACGAAAAGGAGTATGTAGTGTCGGTAAATAAACCTATAACTTCAGAATTCGTAAGGAAAATGTCGTCTGGTGTTCCTATTCTTGACACGGTTACAAGGGAGTGTGAAGTTGAAAAACTTGGTCATCATACATTCAGAATCATTTTGACGCAGGGTCTTAACAGGCAAATACGCAGAATGTGCGAATTTTTAGGCTATGAAGTTACCTCCTTAAAAAGAATCAGGATCATGAACGTATCTCTGGATATTCCAGTGGGAGAATGGCGTGATCTTACCCCAGAAGAATTAAAAACCATAAATAATCTTACCGACGATTCTACGAAAACCGAGGAAGCTTCTCTTTTACAAAACACGCCTAAAAAAGAAAATCCCAGAAGAGGGAAACGCCCCAGGAAATCTAAATCTTAACAGAGAATTAGCTTAGGAGGCTAGATATTTATCATTGGTTCTTATTAATTTAGGTCACTTGTATTCCCGGCAAATATTTTATCTTTAAACCTATTAGATTAACCAATTAAGTATGAAAGTACAACCATTTCACCTGGCCATCCCTGTTTCAGATCTTGAAAAATGTCGAAAATTCTACAAGGAAACACTTGGTTGTGGCGAAGGTCGCAGTAGTGATCACTGGGTAGATTTTAATTTCTTTGGGCATCAGCTTGTAATTCATTACCAGGATCCACAAGAAACAAAAGTATCCACCTCCAATCCGGTTGATGGAAAGGAAGTGCCTGTGCCACATTTTGGTGTAGTTCTGCAGTGGGATGTTTTTCACGAATTCGCAAAGCTGCTGAAGTCAAAGGATATCAATTTTATCATAGAACCATATATTAGATTTGAAGGCAAACCTGGAGAACAAGCCACGATGTTTTTTAAAGATCCCTCGGGAAATGCTCTTGAATTCAAGGCTTTTAAAGATATGAGCCAGCTTTTTGCTACATAAAAGCAATATTTAGAATCAGCCAATCAACCTAAAATGGATAGACTCAAACCATCTTTAGTACGCCAGATATTTGTACTGCTACTAATACTATTTCTAGTAGTATTAATAGTATCAGAAATTCTCCCATATCTCTCGGGAGTTCTGGGAGCGGTCACTCTCTATGTGATCTTGAAAGGCTGGATGAGAAAATTATTAGAACGCAACTGGAAACCTCCACTGGCCGCTTCTTTATTAATGGCAGCTTCTTTTGTTGGAATCCTGATTCCGGTAACGCTTATTGCCTTTATGCTGAGTTCGAAAATTGGTAAGGCTGTAGCAAATTCTGAAAGGGTTTTAAGCGCACTTAAACTACAGTT
>JBFIMP010000295.1:0-3059 GCA_041611635.1 Christiangramia sp. | reverse complement strand
TAAGTTTATCTTTTAATTCCATTTTGTTCAATTTCAATGTCAAAATTTAAAAGTCAATAATCCCTTTTCCGGGTCTTATCGAAAATTCAATCCTGAATTATTTAAACTGTTTTTTCCGGCTTTACCCAATCATAGCCTCTTTCCTCAAGTTCGTGCGCCAGCTCTTTTCCACCAGATTTCACGATCTTACCATCTACCATTACATGCACTACATCTGGTACGATATAATCCAGTAATCTCTGGTAGTGAGTAATAAGCAATACTGCGTTGTCTTCTCTTCTAAGCTTATTCACTCCGTTAGCCACAACTTTTAAAGCATCGATATCAAGACCTGAATCTGTCTCATCTAGAATAGATAATTTAGGGTCCAGGATCGCCATCTGGAAGATCTCGTTACGTTTCTTCTCACCACCAGAGAATCCCTGGTTAAGGGAACGGGATAAGAATTTACGATCTATCTCGAGCATTTCAGACTTCTCACGTATAAGTTTCAGCATTTCATTAGCAGGCATATCTTCTTTGCCGTGAGCTTTACGCTGAGCATTGATCGCTGTCTTGATAAAATTGGTTACTGAAACTCCTGGAATTTCCACAGGGTATTGAAAAGAAAGAAAAATACCCTTATGCGCTCTTTCTTCAGGGTCCATTTCACTAAGATCTGAACCTTCAAAGATCAATTCACCATCAGTCATTTCATATTCTTCCCTTCCTGCAATTACAGACGACAAGGTACTTTTACCAGAACCGTTAGGCCCCATAATGGCATGAACTTCTCCCGGGTTTATCTCCAGGTTAATTCCTTTAAGTATCTCTTTATCTTCTATGCTGGCGTGTAAATTCTTTATTTTAAGCATGTCTATCAATTCTGAACCTGCCGAAGCAGATGGTTTTATTATTTCTTTTTTTCTTTAATAGTATCTGTCACTTTTTCAACTTCCGGGATCTCTAATATCTCCCTGATCTCTATTACCTCGGCCCATCCTTCGCGTTTAGGGTTCGGCAATATTTTGGCTTTTACCGTTACCGGGATCATATCGAAATCATCATTTTTAAGAGGAGTTATTTTTTCTGAAAGCACATTGGACATCGAGTCCAGGGTTACTCCATATACAAAGCTATCGCCCCTTAAAACCGCAGCATCTGCCGCATAAATGAATTCTCCTTCAAGAACCTGAATGCTGTCTGGAACTTTTTCAACTTCCGGACCTTCCAAAAGGTCTTTTCGTTCTTCATCCTGACAGGAGAAAAGCATTATACCAATTATCAATAATCCAAATAACTTCTTCATCGCACAGATCTCACCGATAATTTGTTTACCCAACTGAACCTTCCAGTGAAATCTCAAGTAGTTTTTGTGCCTCAACAGCAAATTCCATTGGTAGTTTGTTCAGCACTTCCTTACTGAATCCATTAACGATCAAAGCAATCGCTTTTTCCGTATCAATACCACGCTGATTACAATAGAATATCTGGTCTTCCCCAATCTTACTGGTAGTCGCCTCATGCTCTACCTGAGCAGATTTATTCTTAACCTCGATATAAGGGAAGGTGTGAGCCCCACATTTATTACCCATTAACAGGGAATCACATTGCGAGAAGTTCCTTGCATTTTCTGCCCGACCGTTGATCTGAACCAGACCACGATAGGAGTTTTGAGATTTACCGGCAGAAATACCTTTAGAAATGATCGTACTTTTGGTGTTCTTACCAAGGTGTATCATTTTAGTACCTGTATCTGCCTGTTGAAAATTATTAGTTACTGCGATAGAATAGAACTCTCCTACCGAGTTATCTCCTTTAAGGATGCAACTAGGATATTTCCAGGTCACAGCAGATCCAGTCTCAACCTGTGTCCAGGAGATCTTCGCGTTTTTCTCGCAAAGCCCTCTTTTGGTCACAAAATTGAAAACTCCTCCTTTACCCTCTTTATTTCCAGGGAACCAGTTTTGAACGGTACTGTATTTGATTTCTGAACCATCCAGGGCTACAAGCTCTACCACCGCCGCATGAAGTTGATTTTCATCACGGGATGGAGCAGTACAACCTTCCAGATAACTCACATAACTATCTTCATCTGCCACTACCAGCGTTCTTTCAAACTGTCCAGTACCGGCCTGGTTAATCCTGAAATAAGTAGAAAGCTCCATAGGACATCTCACTCCCTTCGGGATGTAACAGAAGGACCCGTCACTAAATACGGCAGAATTCAAAGCCGCATAAAAATTATCCTTCTTAGGAACTACTGTCCCTAAATATTTTTTCACCAATTCCGGGTGCTCTTTGATCGCTTCAGAAATTGAACAGAAAATAATTCCTTTCTCTGCCAAGGTCTTCTTGAAAGTTGTAGTAACCGAAACTGAGTCCATCACCACATCTACCGCAACTCCAGCAAGCTTTTTTTGCTCATCCAGCGAAATACCAAGTTTTTTAAAAGTGTCCAGTAATTCTGGATCTACCTCATCTAAACTATCGTATTTAGGTTTTTTATTTGGTGCGGAATAATACGAGATATTTTGAAAGTCTGGTTTTGGGTAATTTACATTTGCCCATTCCGGTTCGATCATATCTTCCCAGGCGCGGTATGCCTCCAAACGCCATTCGGTCATCCACTCCGGCTCCTCTTTCTTTTTAGAAATAGCTCGCACGATATCCTCGTTCAAGCCCACAGGAAAAGTATCAGATTCTATATCTGTATAAAATCCATACTCATACTCTTTAGTTTCGAGCTCTTTCTTTAAATCGTCTTCAGTATATGCCATGTTTCTTTGTTCTATATTTAAGGCCTTGAGTTCAAACTAAAATGAATCAATCACCATTAAAAAATATTCTGCAGATCAATTTTTAATCTCCTCTGCATTTGCCAAATTTCAGAATGCTTAAATCACATTCTGAATTTGGAAAAGATTTATAGTGAAAAGCTTTCACCACATCCGCAGGTTCTCTGTGCATTTGGATTGTTAAAAACAAAACCCTTGCCGTTCAAACCACCTGAATACTCCAGAATGGTTCCCGCCAGATATAAAACGCTGCGCTTATCAACAACGATTTTTACTTCGTTG
>JBFIMP010000294.1:0-3065 GCA_041611635.1 Christiangramia sp. | reverse complement strand
TTCGAGACAGAAAGGGATTCATCATAGGTGATGAAAATACCATTTTTGGCGTTGTAAATATATGGAGCCTGGGCTTCCGAATCCCAGAAATATTCAAATCCTGGTGAACTTTTTATATAGGCATCAAGATCCTTGTAAAGTATAGCTTCTTTGAATTTCCCGGGTATATTCAGTCCGTTTGAAAGGTCGCATTTCCGAAGTTGCTGTGATGACTTTTAATATTTGGTTATTTTTGACTTTTCTCTTCTTTTCGGGCTCCTGAAACAAGCTCTGGATGAAATTTTAAACCATCACTTTTCGTTTCGATAATTAATAATTACCATACGCACACTTCCGAATTCATTTAAAAGTCTGCCCGCTTCTTCTTCGCCAATGCCAAGTTCTTCCATGATCATTCTAATTCCGCGGCCTACCAGCTTATCATTAGAAAGCTGCATGTCTACCATTTTATTCCCCTTCACTCTTCCCAGTTTTATCATTACCGAAGTAGAGATCATATTAAGCACAAGCTTTTGGGCGGTACCGGCTTTCATGCGGGTGCTTCCGGTTACGAATTCTGGTCCCGTGACTACCTGAATGGGATATTCTGAAGCCTCAGCTAAGGGACTTCCCGAACTGCAGGTTATACACCCCGTAATAATTCCATTCTTTCTTGCTTCCTTAATTCCGCCAATAACGTAAGGCGTGGTTCCAGATGCCGCTATTCCTACTACTACATCTTTATCTGAAATATCATATTCCTGCAAATCTTTCCAGGCCTGTCGAGTATCATCTTCGGCGTTTTCTACAGCATTTCTCAAGGCGGTATCCCCACCGGCAATAAGACCTATCACGATGCCCGGGCTAACCCCGAAAGTGGGCGGACATTCAGATGCATCCAGCACTCCCAGTCGGCCACTGGTTCCGGCACCTATATAAAATAATCTTCCGCCAGACTCGATCTTAGGCACGATAACATCTACCAGTTTTTCGATAGAGACGATCTCCTTTTTTACATTTCCGGCGATGGTTTGATCTTCTTTATTGATATTCGAAAGTATTTCCAGGGTATTCATCTTTTCCAGATGATCATAATTGGAAGCTTTTTCGGTATCAGGACTTCTCTTGCTCATTTTTTTATTTTTTCGAAAGCTTTTCAGAAAACACTCCTTTTTCTCTCGTAGTATCCCAATCCACTTCCGGACTTTTAAAATATTCTATTCCCAAAATATCTAATCTTTCTCCATGTTTGGCCAGCCGTTCCGTGAAATCTTTAAAATCCCTGTTAGAAGATCTGGTCCAGCCAACTTCAGCCACGGCAATACTTCTTGGCCATAAACGATCGTCTGCACGATCGTCACTTATCACGAGTTCACTCCATACAGGGGCTTCGATCCCAATCACTCTTTCATCATCGGTTTTATAGCTATAAACTATTTCCAGGGGAAGACCTTCCTCTCTGCACCATTTATAAGTGTTCTCCTGGTCTTCGATGTTCCCGTGATCCAGGTAGAAAAATTTACAGAACGAATCTATGATCTTCTGCCCTTCAGCTATTTTGGTTTCACCATTCCAGCGCTGAACTATAAAATCATCACTAAGATTTGCCTGCGCGCTTTCTTCCCAGCCAATAGCCGTCTTATCGTATTTACGAACAATGGCATCGGCTTTTTGAATAAACTCTTGATATAAAGGATCTTCGATCTCATCTCCTCCTATATGTATCCAGTTTCCGGTAGTGATTTCAGCCAGTTCTTTAACCACGGCATCTACAAAATCATAGGTAGATGCATCCTCAAGACAAAGTCTCGTCCAGCCCACATTATATCCATCATAAAGATCTGGCGGTAAAGCCCGCTGAGGCTCTATATTTTCATTGTTATCACAATTAAGTTCTGGATAGGAAACTAAAGCTGCATAAACATGTCCCGGCATATCGATCTCGGGAATAATCACAATATTTCGCTTTGCCGCATATTCCTGTAATTCCTGATATTCCTGCTGGGTCAAATAACCAGATCTACCATTCTTAACCGCGCTCTTCCCTCCTATTTCAGTAAGTTTCGGATAGCCCTTGATCTCAATTCTCCAACCCTGGTCATCGCTCAAATGCAAGTGAAGCCGATTCAATTTATAAAGGGCCATCCTATCTATATGCTTTTTGATATATTCTTTAGTAAGAAAACTCCGGGCTACATCCAGCATACTTCCTCTCCAGGAATATTCCGGTTTATCTGTGATCTCTACATGCTTAAGTTTAATTTCAGAAGAAACCTTCCCGGTTTCGATCTCTGCAGGAAAGAATTGTCTTAAAGTCTGTATCCCGTAGAACATTCCGGCCTCGGTTGCACTTTGAATACTTAGTCCGGCATCATCTATTTTAAGCTTATATCCCTCCTCACCTAATTCATCTCTCAATTGTGCGTCTATACTTAGTTTCCAGTTTCCGCAATCTTCAGCTTCGGTAGAATTTGATTTTTTACCGGCTGAATTTAGCAACTTTTCAGCCCAATGAACAGAGTTTGCGCTTTCAGCATCATAGCAAATAGTATTATTAACCGGAAGAATATAGAATTCTGTACCCCAAAAAATCTTTTGAGGTGTAGGGATAATTGCAGGGAATTCAGAATCTATATTCTTAGCATCCGGTGTTTTTTGCATGCCAAAGGAAAGATTGAGTAATAGGATCAAACTTAAAACTGGCAGGTATTTTATTAGTATTGCTTTCATATGACGAGTATTAATGACTGTCTATTTTACTTTTCGTATCTATTATCGATCTCAACCGCCGAAACCTCCAAGATTAGATTAGCCAGTTTTTGAGTGACCGCATTAAAGAACTTCTCTCCTTTTTCACGAGTAGCCTTTTCAGGGTTTCCTATGCCGGTATCTGCAGTTACCATAGACCATTGTCTTTCAGACCAGGCCCAGCCTTCTCGAATTCCGGTGATCCTGGATTTTCTTTCTTTCCCGTCCCCTGCTTCCTTAAGATCTGAAACAAGTCCAGGTTTAAGATGAAGCATCAGGCTGGTTTCCATTTCATCGGCATGATCTCCTTTTTCTTCGAAGAATTGAGATTTATCTAC
>JBFIMP010000293.1:0-3128 GCA_041611635.1 Christiangramia sp. | reverse complement strand
GATCTGTTACCGAAGGCCCTACGGCATTACGGGTAGTACTGGCCACATAACGAACTACCGAGTAGCGTACATCCTCCGGACTAAATTCCGGGTCCTCTTCTTTAGAAGGTGGATCTTTCGCGATGATCGCGTTCTTGAATCCAGCTTCCTCAAAAGCCACATTCCAGTCTTCTATACCCTGTTTAAAATAAGGTCTCCATTTTTCAGGAGTAGCCGGGTCCAGGTAATAAACTATTGGATCTACCGGCTCTACCAGTTCTCCTCTTTTATATGCTTCGATATCTTTAGGAACCAGTTTCCAGCGACGAATGATCTCATAATCGTCGGCTTTCAACTCTTCTGAATTATAATCGTATTTATCTATAGAAAACCAACCCACGCGATAATCGGCAAGGCGGGGCTGCATTTTATTTTCTGGCAACAGGATCATGGATTGATTCAAAAGCATGGAGATAGTTCCGGCCTGGTCTCTCTCTGGTGGCTCCTCTGCCTCGTAGGTCATCACATGCTTAACCTCGATATTTTTAGGATAGGAATGGGCAGACTCGATATAGGATCTGCTTTTATCCAGCTTTTTCACTTTGTACCTTTTTCTTAACCTTGAAGAAATCCCGTTAATCGCATCCACTTCATTTTCGAAAAGCCCACTGGCGTCTATGACCACGCTGGTAGAATCTGCGTTCATCGCTTCTATCTTTGCGCTGAAAAGTATAGGGAAAAAGTTATTCGCCTGCACCGACTTATAGATCGGGGATTCTTCCTCGCTCTGATTTTCGAAACTAATGACCTTCATATCCACATTACCGTTCCTTCTCACCCATCTTACTACCTGCTCGTTCACCTTGGAACCGGCATTCACATATCCACCTCCAAATCCCGAAGGTATACCGGCAATACGGCTTACCAGTAGCATATCCTTTTCAAAAAGAGATACCGGGATCTCGAAATAGAGTTTATCATCCACAAAATGAGTGGTAAAAAGACCTTCGTCACTTTTAGCCTCAGCGGTGATCACCTCAGAATATTCCTTGAGGTCTGATTTCTTTTTAGGTTTTTCCGGAGCGTCTGCCGCAACCGGCTGGGAGGTCTTGCAACCAACACTAAGAACTGCCAGCGAACCAACTAATATTACTTTTTTGATCATAGAAATTAATTTTGCTCCCGAAGATAACGAAAGCAAGGCAAAAGCTAAAAACCAATTCCATGCTTAAGCCTGAACGGAATAAAACCTGAGGTTTCAATTTACCCTGCTAACATGATATACATCATTTTTTTGAAACGATACACCCGCTAATTTTGTAATTGAATTATTAGATCAATGAAGGATATTAATTCTTATTAAGCTTTTAAATCATGAAAAATATCTTGATAGCAACCGATTTTTCCAAAGAAGCCTATTGTGCTCTTTATTACGCGACCCGCCTGTTCCAGGAGGAGAATACGACCTTCTATATCGCGAATTTCTTTGGAGATAAAATACAAGCTTCAGTTTACAGTTTAGTAAACGAGGAAGAATACAGTAAAATTCCCAGGCTTCAACAGAATTCAGAAATAGCCTGTCATGAAATATTTCATCATATCGTAAGGGATACAGGCATTAGTGGTGATAAATTTCATTTAATAAGTTCAGAAAAAAAATTAGTGGATGGGATACAGTATCTCATTGATACTAAGAACATCGATGTTGTGGTAATGGGAACCAAAGACCACAAAGGAACTTTAAAAAGTATAGCCGGGACCAATACCACCAGGGTTATTAATAAGGCTCTTGATGTACCCGTGCTTATCGTTCCCCGGGAGCTTGAGTTTATCCCTCCAAAACATATTGCCTTTGCCAGTGAACTCATCTTCGATTTTAATTTCGGCGCATTAAGCATTCTTAAGAAAATCGCTGAAAATTTCAGGTCTGAAATTACAGTGATCCATGACGGGGAGGAAACCCAGACCACCAAAAGACAGTGGCATAATTACAATGCCTTTAAGGAATATATGGCAGGGGTACCCGTCTCACTGGAATTTTCCTCCAGCCATATTGAAGTTTCCAGGTCTATAACTGAATTTATTAAGCATAATAAGATCGATATGCTTAGTATGGAATACTTTAAACATTCGGCAACAGGAAAAATTTTCCGGGAACCGGTGGTTGAAAAAATAGACCGGCATTTATCATTCCCTTTCCTTATACTTCCGGCAAAATCCTGACAGGCCAAAAAGCCGGAATTATCCAAATCTTCCCGAAACCAATTCGGGAAGATTTTTTTATTAGAGGATTCCGGTTCTTGAAACACAAAAAAATAACTAGATACTTGCCTCATTGTTTGAATCTTTTGAACGGTTATTTATAGTTTAAAATCTAATTTACCTGAATTACAGTAATTTTTCTTCTTTAGATTCCTGGTCGATTTTAAAATAAGGATATTGTAAAGTGAAATTTTAAAATCTGCAAAACCGAAGTGTGAATGAAATATTTAGGAGTAGATGGTTGTAAAGGAGGCTGGATCTCTGCATGCTATGGATCTGGAGAGATTTTAATCTTCAGGAATATACGGGAACTGGTTTCTCATTACCAGGATGATTTTTTAATTTTCCTAGATATTCCGATAGGCCTGGCGAGTGCAAAAAATAAAAATCGCAATTGCGAAAAAGAGGCCAGGAAACTGCTTTCAGCAAATAAAAAGTCCAGCATATTTCCCGTGCCCTGTAGGGAGAGCCTGGAAGGGCTAAATTACGAAGATGCTAAAAGCATCAACCACAACGTCCTTGGTTGCGGTATCTCCAAACAAACATGGTTCATCATGCCTAAGATCAAAGAGGTGAACAGTTTATTGATTGAAAATAAATCGCTTCAACCGGCAATAAAGGAGTCCCATCCGGAAATCTCTTTCAAGTATTTGAATTTGGGTATGCCTCTTGCGCATTCAAAGAAGACCGAGAAAGGAATTTCAGAAAGGCTAGAGATCCTGAGGAAGTATAAACCGAACTCTTCAACCATGTTCCATAAGGCTCTACTAACCTATAAAAGAAAAGAGGTAGCGAAAGACGATATCTTGGATGCTCTTTGCCTGGCTATTACTGCTGAACGTTCTGTAAATTTTGGCCGTAGTATCCCCCATAATCCTATGACAGAT
>JBFIMP010000292.1:0-3164 GCA_041611635.1 Christiangramia sp. | reverse complement strand
TTCTATTTCGTTTTTGCCTGGTTCAGGGAGCAGGTGTGTATTATCGCCTGTCCTTATGGAAGGTTACAGGGAGTTCTGCTGGATACAAAGTCTATAGTTGTTGCCTACGATCATAAGAGGGGAGAGAAAGAAAAGGGTAGAGCAAAATTCAGAAAGAATGAGGATCGTGCGGCTGCGGGCAAGGGAGATTGTATAGACTGTTTTCAGTGCGTGCAGGTTTGTCCTACCGGGATAGATATAAGGAATGGGACCCAGTTGGAATGTGTGAATTGTACCGCCTGTATAGACGCCTGTAATAATATGATGGATGCGGTAGACCTGCCCCGAGGTCTAATAAGATATGCCAGTGAAGAGAATATTGAGAAGAAGACAAAATTCAGGTTCACACCAAGGCTTAAAGGTTATGCTTCGGTACTTTTTATCCTGGTATCGGTGTTTACAGGAATGCTTTTTCTAAGAAGTGATATCGAAGCTAATATTTTGAGATTGCCCGGGCAGCTTTATGAACATAAGGAGAACAACATGATCAGCAATGTTTATACCTATAAGCTCATCAACAAGACCTCTGTAGGCTACGAAGATGTTGAATTCAGACTGATATCTCATAATGGAACCATCAATACCGTAAAGGAGCATATCAATGTGCCGCCAAACGGACTTGCTGAAGGAACCCTTTTTATCGAGATCAACAAGTCGGTTTTAAATGATGATAAAGATGAAGTAAAGATCGCGGTATATAGTGGTGACCGGCTTATTGAAACTACCGGAATTACTTTTTTGGGACCCAGAAGTTATAATTAGAGGAGGCCATTTAGTGTTTAGAATTGAGTATCGAGAAGTTGAGGGCTTTAAGCAAGCCTGTTCGCAGTAGAAGGCGAGACTTAAAGTTAGAAGTTGATAGGCTATATAAATCAATTACGCATTCGTGGTGGTTTCCAGCCAAGGCTCAGTAAAAACTGAAGTTGGAAGCGAATTCAGAAAAGATGAATAGAACTAAAAATAGAAATTATGAAAATCAATTGGGGAACAGGTTTGTTAATAGGGATGCTCACATTTATTTCTTTTATCATGTATTTCGTGGTTACCATGATGAGCAGTAAGGAATTTGATCATGACCTCGTTGTCGAAGATTATTATAAAGCAGAATTGCATTACCAGCAGGATATAGATGCAGAGCGTAATGCTTTGGTTATGGTTGAAAAGATCAGGATCGAAAATAGCAATTCAGAGATGCTTATTCATTTTCCTGAAGAATTAGACCTGGAAGCCCTGGAAGGGCAGGTGAATTTTTACAGACCTTCTAATAAGCTATTGGACTTTAGTATATCATTTTCAGAGATAAGGTCGAAACCGTTTACTGTCCCTTCAGAAAAACTGCCAGGCGGCAGATGGAATGTAAGTGTGCACTGGAAACAGGACGGAAAGGAATTCCTTTTCAAAAAAGAGATCAATCACTAGATGTTACTATCTGCGCTCATGTTCGGACTTTTAGGAAGTTTCCATTGCATTGGGATGTGCGGGCCTATAGCTTTTTTATTACCGCTGGACAGGGATCATAAAAGTAAAAGATCCTTGCAGATCCTTTTATATCACGGGGGAAGGATCTTTTCTTATGCCATAATTGGCCTGGCTTTCGGCCTGGTAGGAAAGGGTCTTTCCCTTTTCGGCTTGCAGCAGCAACTCTCCATCATCACCGGAGCGATTATGTTAATACTGGTCCTGGTCCCAAACTCTAAAAATTCATTGAATTTTTCCAGTTCAGGTTTTAGAATGATCAGCAAATTAAAGAACAGCCTGGGCCAGGAACTTAGAAAAAAACGCCCCGATACCTTCTTTAGCGTGGGATTCTTAAACGGATTCTTACCCTGTGGCCTGGTTTACATGGCGGTGTTTGGAGCAATGGCTGCAGGGAATGCTTTCGAAGGCAGTCTGTATATGATGCTTTTTGGCCTTGGAACCATTCCTTTAATGACCAGCGCTATCTGGATAGGGAATTTTATATCGATTAAAAACCGTAAATATATCCGGAGAGCAATCCCGGTTTTTGTAAGTGTAATTGCCATAATGTTCATTTTAAGGGGTATGGGGCTTGGCATCCCGTATCTGTCTCCCAAACTACAAACCGAAAAGGTTTCTTCAGAATTTCAATGTCATCCTTCAGCACTAATATCTAAATCTTAAAACATGCTCTCTCAACTCTTTATTCCACTTGTAAACTGGACGCTGGGTACGATCATTATAATCGTATTTGGAGTGGTCTGTCTCGCTTTAATGCTTATAGTTAACAGAATGGTTAATAGTGAGCGTGAAAAGGATAATTAAAATTTATGGGGGTTTTCCTGTATTTTTTGTCGCGTATTGAAAACGTGTAGGATTTAAAAAGGAAGCTTCGTAAATTTATGTGTTGTTAATCGGTAAAACGATAACACGAGGGCTAACTTTAGTATGCGTTGGTATATTTTGGTTAGCCTTTTTTATTTTCCGGTACTATTCTGTGTGAAAATTCCTTCCTTAATTTGTTAATATCATTTTGATAAATCAACTCTAAAATTCTATAAAACAGATCTTTGTGAAACTCATATTTCCTAAATTATCAATGTTTTCATAATTTAAAATTTGAGATTTGGGATATTTTAAATTCAGGACTCTGCTTTCCTTTGTGGTTATTTTAGGGATTACCGGTAAGCTTATCGGGCAGTATGCAAATTCAGTACAAAGAGTAAAGGCGATAGAAGCATTTTCTAAAGCCGATGATGTACAAATTCAACAGGACCTTGGGGATAATCTATGGATCACCACACCGGTGAAGATCATTAAATATAACTCTGTGGAGGTTCAGGATTTTAATAAATTTCGCGGAGTACCCCGGGAGATCGGCAAGGAATACATAGCTACCTATACCGATTCTGAGAATAAGATCTGGCTATCGGGTGCTCGCGGAATCGCCATTTTTCAACCTGTAAAAGATCAATTTGAATTCGTAAGTGACATCACAGGAAGGGTATACGCCATGAAAGAAGACAATGGTAAGCAATTATGGATCGCTGCAGAAAACGGAATTTTTAAGCTGAATATCGATTCACCTAAAAAAGATTTCGGACTTACCAGGTTCATTTCTGAAAATACCCTCGCTACAGATATTGCCTTATTTGATAATAAGATCA
>JBFIMP010000291.1:0-3180 GCA_041611635.1 Christiangramia sp. | reverse complement strand
TAAGCAGGGGCCGGCCTCCAACCCGGTTGTTTCTCCAAATGACAATAGCATTGCTTATTTAGGATTCGAGGATGAATACCTGGGATATCAGATCAACGACATTTACATCAAAGATGCCAATGGGTCTGAATCAAAACTAATATCTGGTGATTTTGACCGGGATATTGAGAATTTAAAATGGGATGGTAAAGGCAAGGGCCTTTATTTTCAGTATAACGACCATGGTAAGACAAAAATTGGATATGCAGATCTCAAAGGGAATACGAGGGAGGTTACAAGTGATCTTGGCGGACTTTCTCTGGGCCGGCCTTATAATGCGGCTGCCTTTTCGGTATCAGATAACGGCGACCTTGCTTTTACCTATGGGACCACTCAAAATCCTGCCGACCTGGCCATACTGGATGGAAAGAAAATGAAAAGGCTAACCAATCTGAATGAAGACCTTTTCGCTTTCCGAAAGCTTGGTAATGTGGAAGAGATGACCTGGAAATCATCTTATGATGATCGGGAAATTCAGGGATGGCTGGTGACTCCGCCAGACTTTGATCCTTCAAAAAAATATCCGTTCATTCTGGAAATACACGGCGGACCTTTCGCCAGTTATGGTAGTGTATATTCTGCAGAAATCCAGGCCTATGCTGCTGCGGGGTATGTGGTGTTATATTCTAATCCAAGAGGAAGCAGTGGTTACGGGAAAGAATTTGGAAATCTTATTCACCACGATTATCCCAACCATGATTATGAAGACCTCATGTCTGGAGTAGATGCGGCCATCGCCAAAGGATTTATAGATGAAGATAATTTGTTTGTGACCGGCGGTAGTGGCGGCGGAGTGCTTACGGCATGGATCGTAGGGAAAACAGATCGTTTTCGTGCAGCGGTGGTAGCGAAGCCGGTGATTAACTGGTACAGTTTTGTTTTGTATGCAGATGGACCAGCCTTCTTCAGTAAATACTGGTTTGCAAACAAGCCATGGGAAGATCCGGAACCTTATTTAAAAAGATCGCCAATTTCTTATGTTGGGAACGTGAGCACTCCAACCATGTTGTTAACGGGAGAGGAAGATTACAGAACTCCCATCGTTGAATCTGAACAATTCTATACTGCCTTGAAGCTGGAAGGAGTTGAAACAGCCATGGTGAGGATCCCGGGAGCTTCTCATGGAATCGCCAATAAGCCAAGTAACCTCATCGCCAAGATCGCAAGCGTGCTGGCCTGGTTTGAAAAGTATAGAGAATAAGTCCACCAGGTAAGTAGAAGGAAGACCAATTCATAACAAGAATCATTAAAAAGTAGTTAGTGCAATGAAACAAATAACACTCTCCGGATTATTATGCATTTTTTTTGGAATAATTTGTAGCGCCCAGAACGGGGGAATCAATAAGGAAGACACGCGTCTCTTATCTCAACCGGCCATTAGCGATTCGAAAATTGCTTTTATATACGCTGAAGACCTTTGGGTAGCCAATAAAGATGGATCAAATCCTAAAAGACTCACCGTAGATGAAGGGGTGGAGCAAAACCCAGTATTCTCACCAGATGGGAAAAGCATCGCATTTAGTGCGGAATACGACGGGAATACAGATGTGTTTATAGTGCCAACAGAAGGTGGAATCCCGAAAAGACTTACCTGGCATCCTTATGCAGATATCGTTCGGGATTTTACGCCAGATGGTAAGAATGTATTATTTCTTTCTCAACGTAGTGTTTTCACAAACCGATACGCTAGCCTTTTCCAGGTAGATATAGAGCAGGGAAATGTGGAACCTTTAAAGATCCCGAATGCCAATTGGGCTGCTTATAATTCTGATGGCGGTTTTATAGCGTATACGCCAATAAGTGACCGTTTTGAGCAGTGGAAGAACTACCGTGGAGGAACCGCTACCTGGATCTGGATCTACGATACAAAAACCTATGAAGTTTCAGAAATTCCAAAACCGGAGGGTGGAAGTAACGATTCCAATCCACAATGGTTGAATGATAAGGTGTTTTTCAGAAGTGACCGGGATGGGGAATTTAATATCTATAGTTATGATCCCGGATTGAAAGAGGTTACTAAACATACCAGTTTCGAAGATTTCCCGGTGCTTGACCTTTACGCGAATAAAGATCAGATCATTTTTGAACAGGCGGGTTACCTGCATACCTTGGATCCAAATACCGGTAATACCGGCAAAATAAAAGTGGGTATTGCGACTGACCTGCTGGAATTGAGGCCCCGCTATGTAAAGGGGGGTGAATATGTTAGGGAAGTAGGTTTATCGCCAACTGCGGTAAGGGTAGTTATGGACTACAGAGGTGACATTGTTACCTTTCCTGCAGAAAAAGGCGATCCTAAAAATATAACCTCCACTCCAGGGGTTCATGAACAGCATCCTTCGTGGTCACCCGATGGCAAAACCATAGCTTATTTTTCAGATGAATCTGGAGAGTATGCTTTGCATCTATACGATCAGAATGAGGATTCACCGGTAAAAAAGGTAAAGCTGGATGGAGCAGGTTTTTATGCATATCTGCACTGGTCTCCAGATAGCGGGAAAATAGCTTTCGTAGACAATAGCAGAAGTTTGTATGTGTATGATCTGGCTAAGAATTCTTTAAGGAAGGTCGCCTCAGATGTACTTTATACTCCAGGGGTATTTCGGGAATTATTCGGTGACTGGTCTCATGATTCACAATGGATCACTTATACCATAATTACGGGGACTAATTTTGAACAGGCCTTTGTCTATTCCCTGGATCAAAATAAATCTTTCCCGGTTTCAGACGCTTATTCTAACGTTATGTCTCCGGAATTTGATCCCAGCGGGAAGTACCTTTATATGCTGGCTTCAACAGATGCCGGACCGGTGGTGAACTGGTTCGATCAATCTAACCAGGATATGGAGATGAGCAGTTCTATTTATCTGGTTACGCTTCAGAACGATGTTGTTTCTCCATTTTTTAAAGAAAATGATGTAGAAGTTATTCAGAAAAAAGAAGAGAAGGAAGAAAAGAGGAAAAGGGCCGGACAGGAAAATAAAAAGCCTGATACTCCTCCCCTGAAAATAGATTTTGAGAATCTGCAAAACAGGATCGTGGATGTTCCGGTTCCTGCCGGTGTTTATCAACATCTTGAAGCTCCTAAGGAGGGTGAGCTATATTATTTAAAGTTCTCCCAGCATGAAACCGGTCCTGGTG
>JBFIMP010000290.1:0-3185 GCA_041611635.1 Christiangramia sp. | reverse complement strand
TTTAAAAGGCCTCGTGGCGCAACTGAATAGCGCATCTGATTACGGCTCAGAAGGTTCCAGGTTTGAATCCTGGCGAGGTCACAAATAAAATACTTTAATTAGAAAAAACGCCAAGCTTGCTAGAGCGTTTTTTTTTTTGTTTAAAGTATTTTCAAAGCGGAGCTTTGCGGGAAGCGCGGAGCGAATCCATTCTTATCCAGGCTAGCTTGAGCGGTTTTCAAAGCATTTAGGTTTTCAAAGCGGATTTATTTCAATATCAATGATGCGGGTAGATCTTAAAAAAGTCCTCAAAGAGTTGAGGACTTTTTTGGTTTTAGTGGTTAGGGTTTGTATAGTTTCTTTTTAATCATTTAGCCTGGTTGTTAGCAATTATTGGGGCTCAAAATTAAAACTTAATCTATATGCCTTTGGATCTCAGTATATAACTCGTCGATATCAAAAGGTTTTTTTATAAAATGACATGCACCCGAATTATCGGCAATAGAGGGGTCTGCATGAGCAGACATCAAGATAACAGGTATGTTGTTTTTTGCACTATTAAGTTTAAGAGCCTTGCAAAGCTCAACTCCGTTCCCGTCTGGAAGCATAATGTCCATTAAAATAAGATCGGGGTCTCCGTTTTTTATTCCATTCTCAAAAGTATTGGCATTTGGAAATGCCTCAACATTATACTCCTTGTCGCTTAAAAGAAAATTTATAAGATCTCTTAAGCTATGATCATCTTCAACTAAAAATATTGTTTTCATTTTCTGGTTCTTGCGGCAAATATAATTTGCCGTGAATTTCTCTTTAAAAAGGTTATGTTAAAAGCCTTGAACTTAAATGATAAAATTTATTTCACGAGGGGGAGGGTAAAATAAAACTCAGATCCTATTCCTTCCTCGCTTTTCACGTCCAATTGTCCGTTATGTGCATCCATGATCTGTTTGGTAAGATATAAGCCTAATCCCAGGCCGTTAATGCCTTTGGTAGATTCAGCCCGGTAAAAGCGGGTAAAAACCTTCTGCTGCTGCTCCTGGGTAAGGCCTAAACCGTGATCTTTAACCGAGACCTTAGCTTTACCCTGTTCAATGTTTAGATTCAGGTAGATCTTATCTGCTAAAGGGGAATATTTAACAGCGTTGCTCAATAAGTTATTTATGACCTGTTCGATTCTTTGCTTGTCTGCATGTACCATAACTGGCAGATCGCCAAAATCGGTGATCAAATCATGCTTGTTTTCGCTGTAATTGAAAGTTTCGCTAACATCGAGAAGTAGCTCCCTGATATCAAAATCTTCATAGTTGAATTCCAGTTTTCCCGCCTCTATGCGCGACATATTCAACAGGTCGTCTATTAACGTATTTAACCTATTTGCCTGGTCTAAAGTTTTATTTAGGAACATTCTTGACTTAGGTTCCCTGATCTTCTTTTCAAGTATTTGTAAATATCCCTTGATCGTGGTAAGCGGGGTTTTTAGTTCATGACTGGCCAAAGCTATGAATTCATCTTTTTTTTCACTTAAGGTTTTTACCCTTTCAAATAACTGGGAATTATCAAGGGCGATAGCGGCCTGAGCTGCGATGTTTCTCACCATGACCTCGTGGTCTTTCTTAAAAATACCCTCTTCGGGATGACCAAAAATAAGACCTCCAATTACTTTACCAGAATTAGATACTACCGGCACGGCCATGTAACTTGTAACCTCCAGGTGCCCCTTTGGCATTCCGTATATAGGTGCGTTTTTGCCATAACGTTCATCCTTTTTAATGTTATCAACCCTTATCACGCCCTGACCTGAGAATGTGGGCTGAAATACGGCGGTATGTCTTGGCATTCCCAATTTTTCAAACGCACTCTTTTGAGCGCCGGAAAGAGTGTACAGCATCATGGATTCTCCAGATGCCACCTCTGTGTTATAAAAGAAAGCCCCGAATTTTGCGCCAGACAGGGTAGTGGTCGCATCGGTCACTTTTTGTAATACGGTTTCAAGGTCAAGTTTTGAGGATATATCCTTTCCAACCGAATTAAGGATCCTCAATTTTTCTACGTAACTCTCAATTTTCTTTTTGGATCTTACCTGGTCTTCAATATTTCTGGCAATTTTCGAAGCACCAATGATCGTACCCTTCCTATCCTTTAAAGGTGAAACACTAAGGGAAACATGTATCTTCCGGCCATCTTTAGTGAGCCTTATCGTCTCAAAATGATTTATTCTCTTACCAGAAGCGATATTTTTTAGGATATGTTTTTCTTCATCCAGCCTTTCTTTGGGAATTAAAATAGTAATGGGTTTTCCCAGGACTTCAGCTTCTGAATATCCAAAAATCCTTCTGGCGCCTCGATTCCAACTGGTAATGGTGCCATTTAAATCCTTACTCACAATGGCGTCATCTGATGATTCTACGATTGCCGATAATCGTGCCTGCCTTTCATCGCCCTTAAGCCTTTCAGAAATATCCCGGGCAACTTTAGATGCTCCAATTATATTTCCAAATACATCTTTTATAGGAGAGACAGTGAGGGAGACACAGATCTCCTTTCCTGTTTTATTTAATCTCCTGGTCTCTAAATGATCCAGGGACTTCCCGCTTTTTATAGTCTTGAGGATCAGCTTTTCTTCCTTGATACAATCTTTAGGGATTAGAATATTTACTTTTTTGCCTACAATTTCCTTTTCTGAATATCCAAAGATCTTTTCAGCGCCCTTATTCCAACTGGTAATTGTGCCGTTAAGGTCTTTACTGATTATAGCGTCATTAGACGATTCAACGATAGCTGAAAGCGTATTCCTCTTTAAATTTCTCTTTTCTGAATATGCTTGTGGTGAAAAGCTAAATTGAAAGGCCAGTACATCCTTTGATTCATCTGTATGAATCTTGGTAACCATGGTGTGCGGTAGGTCACCTTTTTTTTTCAGAAATACCTTCAAAGCACCGGGAGATTCTTTTTTTAAAATGATCTTTGCTATTGGAGATGCATTAGCAGCGATCGGGTTGCCCAAGGTATCTAAAAACTGAATTAATTCTTCATCGAAAATTGAATTTCCGGGACTGATCTTTTTGTAGCTTACCTCATTGAAGACTTTGTTATAAAATATAATGTCACCTTTTTTATCGCAAATAAGAACAGGAACTGGCAGGTCTTCCAGGGTGTTCTCAATATTAAAATGAAGACCTTGTAGATTTGAATTTTGTTTAAAGTCT
>JBFIMP010000289.1:0-3205 GCA_041611635.1 Christiangramia sp. | reverse complement strand
GCCAGGGGAGTTTTATTAGCAACTGTATTTGTAGCCGTAGCTGTAGCAATCTATAAATTCATATAACATGAAATATTACATCATCGCTGGCGAAGCTTCTGGAGATCTGCATGCCTCCAACCTGATGAAGGCCCTGAAGGATATAGATGCAAATGCTGAATTTCGCTTTTGGGGTGGTGATCTAATGCAAAAGCAAGGTGGCACATTGGTAAAACATTATAAGGAACTTGCTTTCATGGGTTTTGCTGAAGTGATCATGAACCTCAGGACAATTTTTAAAAACATCAAGTTCTGCAAGGAAGATATCAGCAGTTTTAATCCAGATGTGATCCTTTTTATTGATTATCCGGGATTCAATATGCGTATTGCCGAATGGGCCAAAAAAAAGGGCTTTAGAACACATTATTATATTTCTCCCCAGATCTGGGCCTGGAAAGAGAACAGGATTAAAAAGATTAAACGGGATGTTGATGAAATGTATGTCATCCTTCCATTTGAAAAAGATTTTTACACCGAAAAACATGATTTCCCGGTGCATTTTGTTGGCCATCCCCTTCTGGACGCAATAGATAACAGACCCCCGGTTGACATTGAATCTTTCAAACGAAATAACGGTCTGGATTCAAGACCGGTAATCGCCCTGCTTCCTGGAAGCAGGAAACAGGAGATCGAAAAAATGCTGGAGGTAATGCTTAGTATCACTCCAGATTTTGAGGAGTACCAGTTCGTCATTGCTGGTGCTCCTAGCCAGGAAGAGGAATTTTACCAGACCTTCATGAAAAAATCCAACATTAAGCTCATCATGAATAAGACCTACGATGTTCTGGGAATTTCCCATGCCGCGCTGGTAACTTCGGGCACTGCAACCCTGGAGACCGCTTTATTTAAGGTGCCGGAAGTAGTTTGCTACAAGGGAAGTTATATTTCTTACCATATCGCCAAACGCATCATTAACCTTGATTATATTTCTTTGGTAAACCTTATCATGAATCGTGAAGTGGTAAAGGAGCTTATTCAGAATGAATTCAATTCGAAAAACCTGAAGATTGAGCTCAAAAAGATCCTTGATGAAAATACCAGAAAAAAGATATTCGGAGATTATTTTGAACTCGAAAAGAAACTCGGAGGTAAAGGAGCCAGCAGGAAAACAGCTGAACTAATTTACCATAAGATCTCTGGACAATAGAAGAACCAATTAGAGAGTTAAAGCATGGCAATGAAGAAACAGAATCTTTCAAAATTTTTGATCCTTCTGCTTACGGCTGCTTTTTTTGCTTCCTGTGGTTCTTCCAGGAAAAGGATGATTACTACCAAGGAAGAATATAAGAAAACCGGGGAAGCCGCTTCAATTTACAAGCATGACCCTGAGGCCGAACCTGAAGACAAAAAGGCATTCAAGATAGTTCGCACCGCTAAAAAATTCGAGGGAACCCGTTATAAATATGGGGGAACAGATAAAAAAGGTATGGACTGTTCCGGCCTAATCTATGTTTCATTTCTTGAAGAAGGCATCTCCCTTCCCAGAACTTCCAGAGATATGTCTCTGCAGGGGGAACGATTATATCTAAAGGATGTAAGCGTGGGCGACCTGCTCTTTTTTGAAACCAACAAGAACAGAAAGGTTATTAATCATGTTGGCCTCGTAGTAGAGGTGAATGAGGATGGCATATATTTTATTCATTCATCAACTTCAAAGGGAGTTATTATTTCCTCGCTTTCAGAATCTTACTGGTATAATAATTTCGTGATGGCACGCAGAGTCATCTGATTTTTAATTACCTTCAGAAAGCAAATCACTTCTGGTGAAAAACTTTCAATTTATTTTCCTGCGTTTAAGCATTTACCTGATTGCAGGTATTTTGCTGGCTTTTTATATTGAGATTGGCCTTCAAGTTTTACTGATCTCCGGTGGGTTTATTCTTTGTTTCTTTCTCTACGCTTTTTTCCGTACGGGAAAACTGCTCTTTCCTGATGCTCTTTGCGGAATAGCTTCATTTTCACTGATCTTTTACCTGGGATTTTTCATCGCATATTTTAATATTCCCGAGAACCAATCCGGTCATTATATTAACCAGAATATAGACCTAACCGATAGCCTGATTGTTAAAGGGAAGATCTCTGAAGAATTAAAACCTACCGCATTTTCTGAAAGATTTATAATGGAAGTTGAAAGTTTGATATCGGCAAAATCAGAAAAGGCTGTACATGGAAAAATCCTGGTAAACCTTTCTAAGGACTCCACATATAAGTTAGTTCTGCGACCCGGAATGCGCACCCTGGCTCCATGGACGCCCGAAGCAATAAAAGGGCCTTTAAACCCTTTCCAGTTTAACTACAGCAGCTACATGAAACAATTGAACATAGAGCAACAGCTAAACCTCGATCCTTCAAGAATTTCAATTAGCGGCTACAATCCCTCATTTAGAGAAAGTGCCTGGAACCTAAGAGAGCATTTAATTCAGAATCTCAGGAAATATCGATTCGAGAAAGACGAGATCGCCGTATTCCAGGCGCTAATCCTAGGTCAGCGCCGGGATATCAGCACTGAACTCTATAAAGATTATGCTGCTGCGGGGGCCATTCATATTCTGGCCATATCTGGTCTCCATGTTGGTATACTCCTTTTATTCCTGAACTTCCTTTTCAAACCTATCGAATCCTTTAAATACGGTAGGTATTTCAAGCCAGTAATAGTCATCATTTTACTCTGGAGCTTCGCTATACTCACAGGACTGAGCGCATCGGTAGTAAGAGCAGTGTTTATGTTCTCGTTTATAGCCGTAGGCCTTCAGCTTAAAAGAAAGACCAGCAGTCTAAACAGCCTGTTCCTTTCGTTATTCTTTATATTAATTCTTGAACCTTACTACCTGTTCCAGGTTGGATTTCAATTAAGTTACCTGGCTGTTTTCAGCATCATAGTTTTTCAACCTGTGATCTACCAGGCTTTCTCCCCGAGTAACAAGATCATAGATTATTTCTGGAAACTCACCTCTGTGAGTCTGGCGGCGCAGATTGGAGTAATCCCTTTGAGCATATATTATTTTCATCAATTCCCTGGCCTGTTCCTGCTGAGTAACCTGGTGGTGCTACCATTTTTGGGAATCATCCTGGCAGTGGGAATTTTAGTCCTAGCCCTGGCCACTTTACAGGTGCTCCCGGTTTTTTTAGAGGAATTATTTGGCAGCCTTTTGCTTGGCCTGAACAT
>JBFIMP010000288.1:0-3243 GCA_041611635.1 Christiangramia sp. | reverse complement strand
TTACCTGGTTTTATAAGTCTGGAGCAGACCAGTAGCCAGGGTTCTACAGATTGTTCCATACTTGATCTTGACCTTGGAGAAACCATTAATGTCTGTGATGAGAATGAATATACCATTGACGGTACTACCGAAGAAGCAGGGAAATATGAATGGTTCATTTATAATAATTCAACTTCTCAATATGATCTCATACCAGGAGAAGATGGCCCTACCTTAACCGTAACCACCTCTGGTAATTATAAACTGGTAGTTACCGATGTTATTGAAAATAAAACCGAGGAGGATGATGTAACCATAACCTTCTATGATAGTCCTGAAATAGGGGAGGTCGCAAATTTGCCTGTTTGTGTTGATGGGGCTGAATTCGTTGATCTTAATGAAGTTTCGGGCGATTTATTAGCGCCAAATACTGGTGGTAATGCCAGTTATGAGATTTATTTTTACGAAGCCCAGGAAGATATTGATTCTGGAAACAGGATCTCAAATGCGCAGGCTTTTCCTTTTGTAGAAGGTAAAACGATCTATGCTGAAGTTATCGATGCTGACAGTGGTTGTAGATCTGAAGTAGAGGATTTTGACTTGAAGACCTTTGATTTCCCTGAATTCTCTCTGGCTGAAAATACCATCTTATGTGTAGATGATTCAATGAATCTTTTAAAGAATGTAAAAATTGGTAAAGACCTGGGGTCTGGTTATCTCTATGAATGGAGAGACGGTGAGGAAATTATAAGTACAGACCCAATTCTGGATTTGGAAGAGTTACCAGAAAATTCAGAAATAAGTGTGACCATTGATCACCCAGAATCAGGTTGTATGCTGGAATTTTTTACAAATATCGTCGCGGTGGCCGGTCCAGAAAATGTGAGCATAGAAATTTCAGGATCAGATTTTGGTGATGGCTATACAGTGGAGGCAAATACAGGCGATTTTACTGGAAAAGATTTTGCGGAATTGGTTTACAGGCTGGATAATGGAATGTGGCAGGATAGCAATATATTTAATTCAGTTGCTCCTGGCAGTCATACTGTAAGCGTGAGAGATCTTAATGGTTGTGGAGCAGCGACCAGCGATAGTTTTTTCCTTGTGGGGTATCCACGTTATTTTACGCCAAATGCAGATGGGTATAATGATAACTGGAATTTAATTTCAGATAATAATATAAGTATCAAAAGACTTTATATTTTCGACAGGTATGGAAAACTTTTAACCCGTTTAAACCCTTCAAATAAAGGATGGGACGGTACTTACAATGGGAATGAACTTCCTGCAGATGATTACTGGTTCAGGGTTGAATTTGTAGATGAGAAGACAGGAGAGTATAAGGAATATATGTCCAACTTTACTTTAATGAGATAAAAAAGCGCCCCTGTAAGGCGCTTTTTTTAATATGTAAAATCATTTTATAGTCCAAAAGTGAGCGAAAGAACTACATTAGATAGGTCGCGATCTAAAGTGGTAGTGTTTATGAAACTTGTACTGCTGTCCTTATAGTTAGCATAGCTATAAGCCAGGTCAATATTAAAATTACCAAAGCTATATCCCAGGCCACCGGTATAACCGGTAAGATCTCCAACATTACTTTCGTTTTTAAATGGACTTTCTTCAAATCTATATCCTGCTCTTAAGCTAAAATTCGAAATACGGTACTCGCCACCAATTCTATAAGTTGAGGCTGCCTGCATTTCTTCACCGATCAAATTATTAAGATCTAGATATGAAATTTCATAATTTGAGCTGAATTTCATATTTGAATAATCTTTCCGGCTATAATCGAAACTTATCAATCCAGATTTCCCGAATAAGTAGGCGAAACTTCCATTGAATTTTGAAGGCAGTCTTAGTTGATAATCGGGATAGACATTCACGATTTGAGGAGCAACTCTTACGAATTCATCAAATGAATTATTCGATTCAATGTATTGCCTGGTTTCTTCTCTAAAGGTAAACCAGGTAGGGGAGTCGTAGGTTAAACCCACTCTAATGTTATCACTAACTTTGGCGATCCCTCCCAGTTGAAAGGAAAAGCCATCTCCGTTGGTAAAGAGGCTGTTTCCAAAATAAACCTCGGTGGTCTCGCTCCCGGCGTTGTTGTTGAATTCAGAGAATTCAGTAGAATTCTCATAATTAATGAAATGAGAATTAAGGTTTATGCCCAGGTACAGGAAATCTTTGTACTGCGTTCCTGCATTAAAAGTAAGCTTGCCATTAAGACCGGTCGCAGCATACTGATATCGTTGATCGAATGTTCCTGGCTCAATGAGCGAATAATATTCGGTATTGTTGGGGTTGTCTACTTCGGCTTCGATTACATATCCCTGGTATCCAAGAAATGCCTGTTGAGTTGCAAAGCCGTAATTTGTTCCTAGGAATTGATAAAGGCTTGAAATACTTTCGTCATCCTGAAGTTGTAACAGTTCAAGAGGAACTCCGTCTGCATAACTTAAGAAATACTGATCTAAAGAATTGGTCGAGTTTCCACGAACATTAAACCTTTCATCATAATTTGATTCTGTGTTGTAATTAAGTCCTAAAGAGAATTTTCTCCAGTTGCTATCGGCATTATCCCTGAACACAAAAACTCCGCCGGCGTTAGAAAGGTCGAAGTTATCTTCTTCGCTACGGCTAGTCCCATCATTAAAACTTATGTTATTTTCAAGGTCCCTGTAATTTAAAGTCATGGAGGCGCTACTTGAGAGAAATACGGCAGAAGAAGCCGGGTTCAGGGTCATTGCAGAAATGTCACCTCCCAAAGCGCCAAATGCACCACTCATAGACATAAACCTGGCAGTTCCAGAAAATTCATTGTTAGAATACCGGTACGCGTCTCTAAGATCCTGAGCCTGCAAGGAGAAGCTGCATATAATAAGTAAGAATAAAATTCTTTTCATTGCTTTAAAACTTTGTGTTTATAAAAAAACCCCACGGGATGATTTCCCGTAAGGTTTGATCTAAAGTGTCAGTTTAATTACAGGTTACCGCCTCTGCCGCCACCTCTCGATGATCCTCCAGAGCTCCTGCCGCCACCGCCAGAACCTCTACTTGAACTTCCCGAGCTTCTTACAGAGCCAGAACTCGACCTGGTAGAAGCGCCGCCTCTGGTCGAAGGGGAGGACCTGTATGTTCTGTTGCTGGTTTCGCTTGAACGGGAGTATACGGGAGAACTACTACCTCTCCTGGTGCTGTAATTTCTTGAACCTTCAGATCTTCTTGTACTTCTGGTATATGTTCTTGAATTATCTACAG
>JBFIMP010000287.1:0-3262 GCA_041611635.1 Christiangramia sp. | reverse complement strand
TATGAAGCCGAACAGAACTTCAAGGCTGAACTTTCCAATGTTAGGCTTGAAATTCAGGAAGCTACACTCAAAAACGTAAGCTGGGAACTTCATGATAATATTGGGCAATTATTGGCGGTGGCGAGCATGCAATTAAATTTATTGAACAAGAAAGTCGCCGAAGAAAATAAGAAGGGTTTTCAGGAGGTAAAGAGTCTTGTAGCAGGTTCTTTAGCAGAGATCAGGGCGCTTTCAAGGTCTTTGAATAATGAAGTGGTAGATTATGTTGGCCTGGAAGCATCTGTAAAAAATGAAATAGATCGTTTTAACCGCTTGGAAGTAATAGAGGCAGATCTTAAAATTGAAGGCAAACCTTTTCAAATAAACCAGGAGGATAGTATCATCCTTTTCAGAATATTGCAGGAGTATTTCTCCAATATCATCAAATACGCTTCGGCCTCAAGGTTGGAGGTTCAATTCATTTATGAGCGGAATTTCCTGGAAATTACGGCAGAAGAAAATGGAAGAGGTTTTGATGCCGAGGCAGAAAGTTCTGGCTCGGGACTTATGAATATGCGCAGCCGTGCCCAGATCATTAATACTGAATTTGACCTCAAATCTTCAATAGGTAATGGAACTTCTTTATCTTTACGATATCCAACCAAGAATACTATAAATGAATAAAACGATAATAATCGTTGATGATCATAAACTTTTTGCCCAGTCCCTGCAAATTCTCGTTAATTCATTCGACGGATTCGAAGTGACAAATGTTTTCAAGAACGGCGAGGAGCTTGTGAATTTCCTTACTACAAATGATCAACATCCTGATATCATACTTCTTGATATGCGCATGCCGGTGATGGATGGAATGCAGACCATGAAATGGTTAAAAGAAAATCATCCTGAACAAAAGGTACTAACCCTTACCGTAGACCAGGAAGATGAAACCATCATTAAAATGCTCAGGTTGGGCTGCAGGGGGTATTTGTTAAAAGACATTGACCCTGAAGAGTTTGAGCACGCGCTCAATGCAATTGACCGTTCTGGTTATTATTCTAACCAGACAATTTCTGAAGCCTTAAGCAGGGAGGAAAGAAAGCTTAAATATGAAGAACTTACTGGGAGAGAACTGGAGTTTTTGAATCATGCCTGTAGCGAACTTACTTATAAGGCGATAGCTAGTGAGATGAATCTAAGTCCTAAGACGGTAGAGAACTATCGGGAGAGCCTGTTTAATAAATTGCATGTGAAAAGCAGGGTTGGCCTGGTGATCTTCGCGATCAAAGAAGGGATTTGCGAAGTTTAAGAATACTTTAATTCAAAATTTTTATTTCCAATTCTTTAACTGCTCTTTCTGCAGTATCTTCGTTTATTCAAAAATTAAAGTGCCGTGATAGATTCAGCAAAAATTGAACTAAGAAATTTACAGGTAAAGGATTATGAGGAGTTGAAGATCTCTATGGTCAAAAGTTATCAGGCCATGCCCGATGAATACTGGAGCAAAGGAGAGATCAAGACCTTGGTAAATAAATTTCCCGAAGGTCAGCTTTGCATAGTGATCGATAATCGCATTGCAGGATGTGCGCTATCGATAATTGTAGATTATGATAAGTTCGACGACAATCATAATTATGAGGAGATCATTGGAGGAGAGAATTTTTCGACTCATACCAAGAACGGGAATGTACTCTACGGAATAGATGTTTTTATTCATCCTGAATTTCGTGGTATGCGATTGGGGCGTCGTCTATATGAAGCCAGGAAAGAACTTTGCGAGCACCTTAATCTGAAGTCGATAATTTTTGGTGGCAGGATCCCGAATTATTCAAAATTCGCCGAAGAATTAACCCCGAAGAAATATATTGAGAAGGTGAAACTTCAGGAGATCCACGATCCCGTACTTTCTTTTCAATTGAACAATGACTTCCATGTAAAGAAAGTGATTAAGGGATATCTTCCCGGTGACCATGAAAGCAAGGAATTTGCCACGCTTATGGAATGGAATAATATCTACTATACCAAACCACAGAAGCTGGTAAATACTACCAAAACCGTGGTTAGATTAGGCCTGGTACAATGGCAGATGCGATTGTTCAAGGATTATGATGCCCTGGTAGCCCAGATTGAATTCTTTGTAGATGCGGTAAGTAATTACCAGAGTGATTTCATCCTTTTCCCGGAATTGTTTAATGCACCTTTAATGGCTCAGTTTAATCATTTGTCTGAACCTGAAGCTATCCGCGGACTATCAGACTACACAGAGCGTTTGTTAGAGACTTTTAGAGAATTTGCTATAAACTACAACATAAATATCATTACCGGTAGTATGCCGCAGGCGATAGGCGAACACATGTATAATGTGGGATATTTGTGCAGAAGGGATGGAAGTTATGAGCGTTATGAGAAGCTACATATCACTCCTGCCGAAGAAACGGCCTGGGGGATGAAGGGCGGCAATAAACTGGAAACTTTTGATACAGATTGCGGGAAAATCGGCGTTTTGATTTGTTATGACGTAGAATTCCCTGAGGTTTCAAGGATTCTGGCAGAAGAAGGAATGAACATTCTTTTTGTTCCGTTCATGACCGATACCCAGAATGGTTATTCCAGGGTAAAGATCTGTGCACAGGCGCGTGCGGTGGAAAATGAATGTTATGTAGCCATGGCTGGTTCAGTTGGGAATTTACCGAAAGTTGATAACATGGATATACAGTATGCGCAAAGTGCGGTACTTACGCCTTCAGATTTTGCTTTTCCAGTAAATGGGATCAAGGCTGAAGCTACCCCAAATACCGAAAGTACTTTGCTGGTAGATGTAGATCTAGATCTTTTAAAAGAGCTGCATAACTTTGGAAGTGTTCGAAATATGAAAGACAGGAGAAAGGATCTTTATTCTCTGAAAAAGAAAAAGTAAAGTGTTTAGTTGTCATTCCGACAAAGGAGGAATCTATTGTTGGTTGATGTCGGAGTAAGAAGATTCTTCACTACGCTTTCGCTTCGTTCTGAATGACAATAAAATGTCATTCCATTGAAGGAGCAATCTCATGTTTCATGAATTCTATATTAGAAGATTCTTCGCTTCACTCCGTTTTGCTCTGAATTACAAAAGAATGTCTTACCTCACCCTGAATGTAATTCAGCTCTATTATAAATTTATGTCAGGCCGAGCGGAGTCGAGGCTTCGTATCTATAATTAGATTGAATCCCAGAATATCACCCTGAACTCGTTTCAGGGTTTTTTCATCATAAAAAAAGTGAAAAATAAATCAAGCAGTTGATA
>JBFIMP010000286.1:0-3265 GCA_041611635.1 Christiangramia sp. | reverse complement strand
GGCCCATTAGGTATGCTTTCCACAACATGGGAATCCCATATTTTGTCAAATAAAGTTTCCTTCATAATCTATCAAGCAATTGCTCTGGAGTTCTTTTTAAAAATGTCCATAATAGTGTGTATATCATGATCTGCCACTTCTTTCTTAGCATCAGCGAAATTCAGGAATTCGTGGTACACATGGTCTAACTCAAGTTTGGTAAGATCGTATCCCATCTTCTTTGCTTTATAAGCTAAAGCAGCTCTTCCACTCCGGGCAGTCAAAACAATAGCCGACTCGGTGACCCCGACGTCGGCTGGATTTATAATTTCGTATGTTTCTCTGTTCTTAATGACGCCATCTTGGTGGATACCTGAGCTATGTGCAAAAGCATTGGCTCCGACGATGGCCTTATTAGGCTGGACATACATTCCCATCTCCCTGGAGACCATTTTACTGGTATCGTATAATAACTGAGGATTAATATCTGTATTCAATTGTAAATACGGGTGCTGTCTCAAGATCATGACGACCTCTTCCAGGGCTGTATTTCCGGCGCGTTCACCAATACCATTGATGGTACATTCGATCTGTCTGGCGCCATTAGTGATTCCTGCAATAGCATTAGCAGTAGCCAATCCAAGGTCATTGTGGCAGTGGCAGGAAATAATCACATTTTCAATACCTATCACATTTTCCTTTAAATATTTGATCTTTTTCCCATATTCTTCAGGAAGACAATATCCCGTGGTGTCCGGAATATTCAATACAGTAGCGCCATTTCTCACCGCTTCTGAACATACTTTTGCAAGGAATTCATTCTCGGTTCTTCCGGCATCTTCCGCATAAAATTCAACATCATCAACAAAAGTTTTAGCATAAGCAACTGCTTCGCCAGCTCTTTCAATGATCTCGGGTCTGCTGGATTTGAATTTATATTTTATATGAGAATCAGAAGTTCCTATTCCAGTATGTATTCTTGGTTTGCGAGCATACTTTAGCGCTTCGGCAGCTACCTTAATATCATTTTTAACGGCACGGGTAAGACCACATACAGTTGCATTCTTAACCAGTTTTGAGATCTCGGTTACCGATTGAAAATCACCAGGACTAGAAACAGGAAAACCGGCTTCTATCACATCCACACCAAGTTCATCCAGTCGCGCAGCAATTTTTAATTTTTGTTCAGTATTCAATTTGCAGCCTGGGACCTGTTCGCCGTCCCTCAATGTAGTGTCAAAAATTTCTACCTTTTCAGTACGCATATGAGATTTATTTTACTTTATCTTTATCTAAAGTATCGGAATAAGAATGCCTTGAAGATGCAGGATTGAAATACGTTACGATACTAGAGATGGATAATTAGTCTCGTAAACGCTTGTTTTACAGTGTTTTAAAAAATAATGATTTACAATGACCAATGACTTAACCGAAAACCTGTTTTCTTTGATAAAATCGCTTTCAGCTTCAGAAAAGAGACAGTTTTCCCTTTATGTAGGCAGGATAGGAGTGAATTCAGATTCTAAATTCCTGAATTTATACAAGGTCATGTCGCGTCAGAAAAAATATGACGAAGCCGAAATTCTGAAAAGTACCAGTATAAGCAAGCTGCAACTTTCCAATGTAAAAACGCATTTATATAAACAGTTGCTTATTTCGTTAAGGCTGAACCCGGCTCACCAGAGTATCCCGGTGCAGATAAGGGAACAACTGGATTTCGCTTACATTCTCTATCATAAGGGGTTATACCAGCAAAGCCTGAAATTACTGGACAAGGTGAAAAGTCTTGCGCTTAATTATGAGGAAAAAAATGTTGCTTACGAAATTCTTGAACTGGAAAAGATCATAGAGTCTCAGTATATCACCCGGAGTATGAACAACCGTGCCGAAAGTCTCATCAGGCAGACGGAGGAACTTAACCGGCTTAATCTTATATCGAGTAAACTTTCAAATTTATCTCTTGAGCTATATTCCATATTTTTAAAAATGGGCTATTGCAGAACAGAAAAGGAGGCTCAGGATATCAAGGATTATTTCAGGAAGAAATTACCAGAATATAACTTTAAAGATCTTGGCTTCAAAGAAAGATTATGGTTGTGCAAGGCACATCTGTGGTATAGTTTCCTTATTCAGGATTTCCTTGGTTGTTACCGGTATTCCATGAAGTGGAAGGATCTTTTTGTAGAGTACGAACACCTTATTCCAATTCATCCGGTTTCTTACCTAAAGGGTAACCACTATTTGCTGGAATCCCTGTTCTATTTGAATCATACAGATCTTTTTGAGGTGACTCTAAAAGAGCTTGAAGATTCATTACGCGATCCTAAGATCCCGCATAATGATAATATTTCAGCGTTGTCGTTCCTGTATGTTTATTCCAATAAACTGAACCTTAGGTTTATGAAGGGTGAGTTTGGAAATTCAGATGAGCTTGTAGAAAAGATCAATCAGAAGATCACAAAATTCAAGGGACGAATCGACGAACACCATATCATGGTTTTCTATTATAAGATCGCCTGTTTGTATTTTGGAGATGGGGATAACCGAAAGTGTATAGAGTATCTCAAAAAGATCATCAATAATAAATCGCTGGAGATGCGAGAGGACCTCATGTGTTTCGCAAGAATTCTGAATCTTGTAGCGCATTATGAAGCAGGCCTGGATTATCATCTCGATAGCCTGGTAAAATCTACCTATAAGTTTCTAATAAAGATGAACGACATGCACGAGGTGCAGAAGGAAATGATCAAATTCTTAAGGCACCTTCCAGATGTATCACCTTTGGAAATTAAAGACGAATTCAGGAAATTACACGCCACACTCAAGAAATTTGAAGACCATCCTTATGAACGCAGAGCCTTTCTTTATCTGGACATTCTTTCATGGCTTGAAAGCAATATTGAAAACAGACCGGTAAAAGAGATCATTACCGAGAAATTCAAGGAGCTCTCAAGATAAAATGAAGGAATTGGCAGATAGACAAAATCATTTAGCGAACATCTTACAACTGAATCTTGCGGTTTTGCTCATTAGCACCTCCGGGGTTTTAGGACGATATATAACTCTAGATCCCGTTATTACCATTTTCTACAGGTGTATTCTCGCAGTGCTGGTTTTTTATCTGTATTGTCGCTGGAAAAAGATCGATCTCCATATAGCGAATAAACAGGATCTCTGGAAGCTTATACTGGGAGGTATACTTATGGGAGGACACTGGATCACCTATTTCTATTCCCTGAAATTTTCCAGTGTTGCCATTGCTCTACTGTCATTATTTACATACCCG
>JBFIMP010000285.1:0-3309 GCA_041611635.1 Christiangramia sp. | reverse complement strand
TTTTAGAGCATGAGATTTGTAATACAGATACTTCTTTGGTTGGTAATCATCTTCCTGGCATATCTTACTTTCAACGCGGTTTACGAACCCATCCAATTCAACAAAATAAAAGAAAAAAGATACGCTAAGGTTATCAAGAACCTTAAAGATATCAGATCTTCAGAATTAGCGCATAAAGAGGTAACTGGAAAATTTCAGGGAGACTGGGATAGCCTGGTAAAATTCCTTGATACTGCAGAGTTTGCTATAACTCAGCGTAGAGATACAACTTATCTTGATGAAGAATACAAGAAAACATACGGTGTAGACCAGTACATAGAAAGTGTAGTTATCGATACTCTTGGATTCGTACCGGTAAAAGATTCATTATTTAAAGGTAACGAAAAAAGATACCGCAACATGATGAATATTCCTATCGAAGGTGTTGATGGAAAATTCGATCTTCAAGCAGGAACAATCACCAAAGGTGAATCACAGATCCCTGTTTTTGAAGTAAAAGTAGCTAAAGCTAAGATTCTTGCAGACCAGGATAGAACCTTGGTTCTTCAGGAAAACGAGATCCAGTCTGTTGATGATGTAAACGGCAGATATATTAGCGTAGGTTCTATGAGCGAGGTCAATACCAGCGGTAACTGGCCAAAAGTTTATGGTGACAACGAGTAAAGAAACAAATCATTATAAGAAACTGTCCATTCAGGTTAGCCTGAATGGACTTTCTTTTTGTATCCTGCACAAGGATACCATAAGCTATTTCAAGAAAGTTAATTTTAAGAAACAGCTGGACCCCATTAAAATTCTCAAGAGAATTGAGGATATCTATGAGCAGGAAGAAATGCTTAACCAGGAAGTAACTGAGGTTAATCTTATTTTTAACAACGCTCTCTTCAGCCTTGTTCCAGAAAAGTTATTTGACGAAGACCAGGCTGCTAGTTACCTAAAATTCAACACCCGCATCCTGAAGACAGATTTTATCGCCTTTGATAATCTGAAGGATGAAATGGTAAATGTTTACATTCCCTACACAAACATCATTAATTACTTTTTTGACCGGTATGGTGAATTCGAATACCGTCACGGCCTAAGTATTCTTATAGATTCTCTGCTAGAACTACCAAAAGAAACTAAAGAACCAAAAGTTTATCTGCATACTCTGTTTGGTCATTATGAACTTGTGATCATAGAAAATGGAAAACTGATCTTCGCGAACAGTTTTGAATATGACACCAAGGAAGACTTTTTATATTATATCCTTTTTACAGCCGAACAGTTAAACCTGGATCCTAATAAGTTCGAACTTATCCTGATGGGAAATATCACTAAGAATTCTGAAGAATATCAGATGATCTGGGAGTATATTAAGAATATTTCTTTTATGGGACCGTTCCATCCTTTTAATTTTGAAGAGAAGGCAAAACCCGAAGAAGAACTTTCAGAATACCTTTTAATTAAATCTTTATAATGCGAATTATTTCAGGTACACATAAAGGAAGAAGGATCATCGCTCCGTCAAAATTACCAGTTCGCCCAACCACAGATGTGGCGAAGGAGGCGTTGTTTAATATTCTTAATAATCTTTACCACATTTCTGCAGTAAGTGTAGTAGATCTCTTTTCGGGTACCGGAAATATCGCTTACGAATTTGCCGCAAGAGGATCTAAAAACATCACCGCAGTAGATGCGAACTTTGAATGTATTAAATTCATTAAAAAAACTTCTGCTGAACTGGATTTTCCTATTAATACGATTAAAAGTGATGTCTTTAAATATCTTGAAAAGGCACCAATTAAAACAGATATTATTTTTGCAGACCCACCTTATGACCTGGAAAAAAGTGAATTTGCCAAAATACCTGAACTCGTTTTTGAAAGATCACTACTTAATGAAGATGGTCAACTAATTGTTGAGCATTCTAAACACACAGATCTATCAGACCTTGAAAACTTCCGGGAAAGTAGAAAATATGGAAGTTCGGTTTTTTCATTTTTCGAATAAATGTCTATCTTTCATCATGACCCTTCCATCAAAAACAAAGAAATTAAGTTTCACTACGCTCGAATTTTATGACTCTGTAGTGATCTCGACAATAAAAGAAGATATTGTCTTTGATCAGGAACATGTAAACAAACTAAGACAGGTTTGCAGTGAGCATTTTGGAGATCAAAGCTATGTATATATCACCAACCGGAAAAATAATTATAATGTAAACCCGGTTATTTATATCGATCTCGTTCAAACCAATGCATTAAAGGGTATTGCCGTGATTAGCCAAAAAATAGAAAGGTTGCGAACAGCCAATTTCGAAAAAAAATTCTCTCCCGTTCCTTATGAGCTGTTCCAAAATAGAGAAGAAGCTATCGTCTGGGCCCAACGTCTTGTCTCGGCCAACCAAGATCAATGAAAGCAGGCTTTACCTTAATATTTTTATTTATTTCCACATTCTCATTTTTAGCAAGATCACAAAAATACAACCTTATCTGGAGTGATGATTTCCAGTATACGGGAAAACCAGATCCTAAGAAATGGAACTATGAAACCGGGTTTATCCGTAATCTGGAGCAACAGATCTAAACTACAAGAAAGAAGAATCTAAGGATACATAATGGTAATTTAGAGATTACTGCCCTAAAGGAAGATTATGAAAATAAGAATTATGATGCGTCCATAAAGAATTACAGATATAATACTCCTTTTGCCGAATTCACTTCAGGAAGTATTAATACTAAAGGCAAATTTGATTTCCTCTATGGCCGGGTTGAAGTTAGAGCAAAATTACCCGCTGGTAAAGGTGTATGGCCGGCAATTTGGATGCTGGGTGTAAATTTTGAAGAAGTAGACTATCCACAGTCCGGAGAAATAGATATTATGGAACATGTGGGGATCGAACCAGATCAAATCCATGGAACCGTGCATTTTCCCGCAGAAGATTCTAAAAAAATTAAATCTGATGGTGGTAATACAATATTAGAAGATGTTTCAGAACATTTCCATATCTATTCAGTAGACTGGACCTATGATAAAATAGAATTTCTTATTGATAACAAGGTTTATCACAGTTTTAAAATTGAAGAAGCAGGCTCGAACAACAATCCTTTTAGAAAACCATTTTATTTAATTCTGAACCTTGCCCTGGGTGGTAATTGGGCCGGAAAAGTAGATCCTGATATCTTGCCGCAAAAATTCCTGGTAGATTATGTAAGAGTTTACCAGCGAATGGAAAATTAAAAAAAGCAGGCCTGTAAGCCGGATTCTGTAACCCGGTAATTGACCGGGTTCCTTATCATTTATCTGAAATTAGCGTTACCACTAATC
>JBFIMP010000284.1:0-3347 GCA_041611635.1 Christiangramia sp. | reverse complement strand
GTGTTGAACCTGTAGATATCGGTATCTGGAAATTCATTCTTTAAAATGCGGGTTTGAATTGCATTGATTATTTCTTCGTCATCGATTAAGAAAATTTTTTCTAACTGCATAAGTAGGGTTTATAGGGATTTTAGTAAGGGAACTAAGGTGTCAAGGGTAATGGGTTTTATTATGAAATCGCTTACGCGGCTATACTCTTTGGCTTTATCTTTATCTGCCTGGGAAATACTGCTGCTAAGAATAAAGATGGTGATCTGTGAATTGACCGGAAGCTTTAAAAATTCATCCAGAAACTGCCAGCCGTCCCATATAGGCATATTAAGGTCTAGAAGTATTAATTCTGGTAGCTTTTCTCCGGAATAAAGAAGTGCCTTCAGTTTTTCATAGGCTTCATGTCCGTTTGAAAGAATAAGTAGATTCTCTATCATCCCCGTCATATCCAGGTATTTTTTGGAAAGGAAAGCATGAATTGGATCATCTTCTATGAGGCAGGCTAGATCAATTGTTTTCATATGGCAGGTATATTTTAAAGGTGGTTCCCTTGTTGGGCTCACTTTCTACTTCTATTTGACCATTCATTGCTTCGATTTGATTCTTGGTAAGGAAAAGTCCTACTCCACGTGAGTCTGGATGGCGATGAAAGGTCTTGTATAATTTAAAGATCTTGTTCTTATGCTGGTCGAGGTCTATCCCAATACCGTTATCACTGAAGGTAAGACAGGTCATGCCGTTCTTTAGCTGGGAAGAGATTCTAATTTCACTTTGGCGCTTGTCGCTGGAATATTTTATGGCATTGGTGATGAGATTCAGGCTTATGCTGTTCATATAGGATTTTAAACCAAAAACTTCAGCATCCTCTTCTACCTCGTTATTAATGCTCACCTGTTTCTCCTCGGCAAGAGGCTCTACGCTTTCACTGATCCTTTCGATCAATTGCCTCACCTTTAGTTTCTGGAAATTCTGTTTGCTGGCTAAATTTACTTCCACTATCTCATTAAGATCATGAATAGTCTTTTCAAGATTTACCGATGCATTCTTTAAATGGCCAAAGCTTTCCAGGTTTTCAAGTGTAGGGTGGTCCTGTACCAGGAACTGCACCAGCATAGAAATTCCCGAACTATGAGACCTCAAGTTATGCGACACTATATGTGCGAAGTTCTTTAAACGTTCGTTCTGGTCCTCGGTTACTTCCAGAAGCTGTTCAATGCGTTTTAACCTGGCCTTTTCCCTTGTTTCGTTCTTTTTCCTGATGCTTATGTCTTCGACAAAACTCCAGATCTTGGAATTTCCTTCCTCATCCTTTACAAGTACTCCCCGGAGTAATACCGGGTATTTAGACCCATCTTTCCTGGTATATTCCTTTTCATAAGGACCGTAGTACCCCTTCTTGGTTAACATTTCAAGCTGCTGGATTTCCTGTTCTTCATAAGACTGCGGTGTGACGTCCCAGTAGCTTAAATTGAGAAATTCCTCTTTGGTATATCCCGTAGGTTCTATAAGTTTTTGGTTAACATCCAGAAAGATCCCTGTTTTAAAATCATTAAGGGCTATTCCAAAAGGAGAAAGTTCGTAAAGGGCATCAAGCAATTTCTTCCAGTAAAGGATCTCCAGGTTCTTCTTTTTCTTGTTGCTGATATCCTGTATTAGTCCGTACATCAAATTTGGCCTGGTTTCGCCATAGAATGAGGTAAACTTACCCTTGGTCTCGATCCAGATCCAGTAGCCGTCCTTATGCCGCAACCTGAATTCGATATGAAACCTTGTCTCGGGGTTATCATAACTTTCTATAAGACGCTTACGAACTATTTCCACGTCTTTGCTATGCACCAGGTTCTCCCAGTGGGAGATACTTTTGCCATCATCAATTTCCTTGTCATACCCGGTAAGCTTCCACCATTCCTCATTAAATTTCAGGGTTCTTGATTTGAGGTTCCATTCATAGGTAGCGGTCGAGGTTCCCGAGGTGATGTTTTCGAATTGCTTTTGCTTATTATTCAACTCGATGTTAGTCTGGATAAGCTCGGTAGATTTTCTCTTTAGTTCAAGGAGATTCATTACCTGTTTTGCCAGCAGCCTGAGCTTGTCCCTCTGTTCCTCGCTCAGACTCCCGGGGCTACCATCCATGGCGCAAATCGTTCCAATGGCGTAACCGTTTGAATTCACCAGGGGAACACCAGCGTAGAAAATCACGGGCTCATCACCCGTTAAAAAAGGTTTTTCGGGAAATCGCTGGTCTTCACGAGTATCTTCGATAACTGTGATCTGGTGAGGAGATTGGATGGTGTGGGAGCAGAAGGTGAGTTCCCTTGGGAAACTGCTGGTCTCCAGTTCTATCCCGTATGAGGCCTTGATCCATTGCTCCTCCCTGGAGATAAGGCTTATTATGGCGCTTCGTGTTTTGCAGATCTCTGCCGCCATTTCACTAAGAAAATCCAGGTCTGAGATCTCCAGGTCGTTATTGGAATCGTACCTATGTACTTCCTTTACCCTTTCAATATCATTGGAAGGTATGCTAGGTTGATGCATGATTAAATGTCAATTCGATTTGGGGTGGATGAAGATACTATAATTTCTGTGGAATGATTTTCATTTTTTAAGACCAATTTTCATTTTTGGGAAAAAATAGCCGAGATAACCTGAAAAAAGATTGTATAGAACGGCCTCTGCCAGTCCAAGCAAAAACCCGATGATGCCAAAAAGGACGGGCACGCCAATAAGCGCTCCCAGGGCCAGTATGCTACCCAGGCCGAGGCCGGTAGTAGTTGTAGAAGTTATCCAGCCAATGCTTACCAGTGTATCCAACAGAAGGCCGCCAATCGAATATAGGATGTCGAATGCCAGGCCTACCAGCGATAATAGTAGCGCCTGTAGTTTGGCCAAGGAAAGGATTTCTATTTTCTGACGGGCTTTCATGTACAGAAGTTAGGAAATTTTGACGAAATGTCTGCTATTGTGAAGTAAGCAGATCCTGGTTAGATTCTTCCTAATGGGAAATCTGCTTTAATGCAGGATCAAAAATTGAAAATGCCGATTTGGGGTTGATCATTACAACGTGTTAAAAATAACTCCCGGCCAGGTAAGGATGGCAGAAAGGAAATTTGATATATCGTGGATTTTTAGCCTGAAGGGAGGCTGGAAGGGGCGGGCTATACCTTTCCTCTAGTGAATGCATTCTGCAAAATTAACTGACTATCCTTGCAGTCTGGATGTTCCAAAACAAAACATCCTGCTCGAATGAATTCGGCAGGGTTTCTTTTTTCAAAATCACAGTGCAGTTGTCTTTTATTGCGGAATCGTTGGGACCGGCTGCGCCTTAACCCTTAACTCCCATTTTGTAAATGCAATCC
>JBFIMP010000283.1:0-3349 GCA_041611635.1 Christiangramia sp. | reverse complement strand
CCCACCCCAGCCAATGCCTTGCTCATTTTAAGTCTGCCTTTGATTTTAACCTATCAGCCCGGGCCTTTTATTTCAGATCTGTTATTGAATGAATGGTTTTTGGTAGGCCTTACCCTGGTGAGTTGCTACCTGCTTAATGCAGAGTTGCCACTGTTCGCGTTGAAGTTTTCAGACTGGAGCTTCAGGGAAAATAAGCTGAGGTACTTTTTTATCTTAAGCTGTATCGTGCTGATAATCTTCCTGAAGTTTATCGCTATCCCGGTAATCCTTTTACTCTATGTGATCTTATCTATTATTTCTAACAGAAAAGAATCTGTAGCTTAATTAAAAAGTTTCTTCTTTCTTAATTCAAAGTTCTGGCCTAGATAAACTTTACGAACCATTTCGTCTTCGGCAAGTTCTTCGGGAATTCCATGCTTAAGAATACTACCCTCGAACATTAGGTAGGTCCTGTCTGTAATAGCCAGGGTTTCCTGCACGTTATGGTCTGTAATAAGGATTCCGATATTCTTATCCTTTAACTGGGCAACGATACGCTGAATGTCTTCCACCGCCACAGGGTCTACTCCCGCAAATGGCTCATCCAGTAGAATAAAACTCGGGTCTGTAGCCAGTGCCCTGGCGATCTCGGTTCTTCGTCGCTCCCCACCACTTAATAGGTCTCCACGGTTCTTCCTGATATGGTTTAAACCGAATTCCTCGATAAGCGATTCCATTTTCATGAGTCTTTCTTTCTTGGAAAGACTGGTGAGTTGCAGAACACTCATGATATTATCTTCTATGCTCAGTTTCCTGAAAACAGAAGCTTCCTGGGCCAGGTAGCCAATTCCATGTTGTGCTCTTTTATACATGGGATATTTGGTGATGTTGGTCTTGTCCAGGATAATATTTCCGCTATTAGGCTTTATTAAACCAACGATCATATAAAAAGAGGTTGTTTTTCCCGCACCGTTGGGACCTAATAAACCAACGATCTCTCCCTGGTTCACTTCTACAGAAATGCCTTTTACCACATCTCTGCCTTTATAGGTCTTTACAAGTTTATCAGCACGTAATTTCATATCCTCTTTTTATATATCTGAAATTGCAGAAATTATACCGCAATTTATTTATTTTCTTCCAGAGCTTCCCAATATTCGAAGGCTCTTCTTAAATGAGGGATCACGATGGTTCCGCCAATCAGCGTGCCTATGCTTAATGTTTCCATTACTTCTTCACGGGTAATTCCCTCTTTATGGCTTGCTTCCAGGTGATACTTCACGCAATCATCACATCTTAGAACCGTAGATGCTACCAGGCCTAAAAGTTCTTTTGTCTTTTTATCTAAAGCGCCTTCAGTGAAAGCGTTGGTATCTAAATTGAAGATCCTCTTAAGAACCTTGTTGTTCTCAGACAATATCTTGTCGTTCATTTTTGCGCGGTACGAATTGAATTCGTCTACCTTATCGATCATAGCTTTATTTTTTTAATTTTTTTTCTTCTTTTTTATACATGATCTTGGAAATAATAATACTTACTTCATATAAGATCAATACGGGAATAGCAACGATAATCTGACTCACTATGTCGGGCGGAGTAATAATAGCTGACAGGATTAACACGATTACCAGGGCATATTTTCTATATGTCTTTAAAAAATCTGGAGTTACCAGGCCTACCTTGGTCAAAAAGTATATAACAATGGGTAATTCAAATATTAATCCACTGGCCAGAACCGAAGCTCTTACCAGGCTTATATAACTACTCAGGTCGAAATCATTGAATACGGTATCACTTACCTGATATTTTCCGAGGAAATTAATAGATAATGGAGTCACTACATAATACCCGAACAATACTCCTAAAAAGAATAATACCGAGCTCAGGAAGATAAATCCCTTGGCATATTTCCTTTCATTGCTGTGCATTGCGGGTGCCACGAATTTCCAGAATTCGTAGATCACATATGGGAATGCGATAATAAAACCAGCAGTAATAGAGGTCCAGACGTGGGCAGAGAACTGGCCACCCATGGTTCTACTCTGTATCCTGAAGGGCATTTCTGGATCGCAGAAGCCTCCATCTATTCCAAAAATCCCAGATAATTTACATAAGACTCTATAGGAAAAGAAGTCGCCTTTTGCCGGCCCGAATAAGAGCACATCAAAAATGAAGCTTTTAAGGACAAAAGCGAGGGCCCCGGCGATGACCACGGCCAATACAGCTCTTATTAGATGCCACCTTAATTCCTCAAGATGGTCTAAAAAAGACATTTCATTTTCAGGATCTTCCTGGGGGGCAATTCTTTCCATTATAAAATTCCTTCTCTTATTAAATTATGCAGGTGTACTACTCCTGCATATTTCCCGTTTTCCGTGGCAAGTAGCTGAGATATTTTATTTTTTTCCAAAACTTCCAAAGCTTCCACCGCTAAGGTATCCTGGTCTACGGTTTTCGGATTTTTGCTCATGATATCTCCCGCCTTCAATCCTTTGATGTCTGAATGATCTTTTAACATTCTGCGAATATCCCCATCGGTAATAATCCCAATGATCTTATCATTTTCCAAAACAGCAGTAACCCCCAGCATTTTTTCAGAGATCTCGATCAGGGTGTTCGCGACATCGGTTTCCGGGCTCACCTGCGGAACCAGGTTTTGAGAGGTGATATCACTTACTCTTAAATAAAGTTTCTTTCCAAGGGAACCTCCGGGATGGTATTTCGCAAAATCCTTACTGCTGAAGCCTTTCAGATTCAATAGACAAACCGCCAGTGCATCACCAATCACCATTTGCGCCGTAGTGCTGGTAGTGGGAGCTAAATTATTAGGGCAGGCCTCCTTTTCCACGTAACAATTCAAAACATAATCTGCTTCCTTTCCCAAGAAAGATTCTTTGTTGGCCGTTAAGCCAATTAACGTATTATTGAAATTTTTTATTAGCGGAACCAAAACTTTAATTTCCGGGCTGTTACCACTTTTAGAAATACAGATAACCACATCATTATCCTGCACTATACCTAGATCACCGTGAATGGCATCTGCGGCATGCATAAATATAGATGGAGTTCCCGTGGAGTTTAAAGTAGCCACGATCTTATTTGCTATGATCGCGCTTTTACCAATTCCCGTAACTACAACGCGACCTTGAGAACGGTAAATGATTTCTACCGCCTGGGTAAATTCTTCGTCGATAAAATTTATGAGGTTCGCAATTGCTTCTGCTTCATTGGAAATGGTTTCTTTTGCAGTAGAAATGATTTGATCGCTAAGTTTCAAATTAGATTAAATTAAGAATTGCAGGTACTAAAGAAATATGTATATTTAGTAATGCAAATGTATGTAAAATTGTAACACAATTGAATGGCTTTG
>JBFIMP010000282.1:0-3364 GCA_041611635.1 Christiangramia sp. | reverse complement strand
TTCCGGATATTTCAGGTAGTATTCCAGGCTTAACGCCGTTCCCCAGGATTGCCCGTAGAGATACAATTTCTCGAGGTTAAGATATTTTCTAACCTGCTCCACTTCTTCAATATACCTTTCCACGGTCATCAGGGTGGTATCGGTGATCCTGTCTGATCTTCCGCTGCCTAACTGATCGTAAAAAACAACGGGTCTTTCATCACTGATCTCTCTAAGGGGTTCCTGCCCATAACTGGAAGATCCGGGACCACCATGAAGAATAAGCACGGGAGTTTTATCTGAATCTCCGTTTATGCGATACCATACCTTGCCTCCATCTACTTCTATCAAACCTTCTGAAGGTATTTCCTTATCCTGGTTGCAGGAAGAGATCATGAGGATGAATATAAACAGGCTGGAAGCGCCAAAAATATTGAAAAGTGAAGTTCTTATTTTCATTTTTGTTCAGGCTATGGTTCTTAGCATTATTTTGTTGAAGGTATAAAAATTAAACAGACAGATACTTTCAAATTAGAATTGCACAGGTCTTTTTTAATTATCAGCCTGGATGTTCCATCACTTTTTCGATGCTTAGAAGGTTTTCTAAATTCTGCCCGAAATCCAATATGGTAATGGCAAATCTAGGACTGCTGGTGATCTCGTACTTAAAATTATCTCCTTCATGCTTATAGGTGATATCGATCCTGTCTCCCCATGATTTTCCTGAAAAACCGGTTTCTACCCTTATACGATCATTTGCACGATCATGCTTTAACCTGTTAAAATTCGGGATGTTCCTTAAATTTTCTGAAAGCTGGACTGGCTGCGTGGAAGATAGAATTTTCTCAGATTGTTGAGGTTCTATATTGAAGTCGTGTTTGCCGCTTCTTTTAGCCAGGTCCCTAAGGCTGTATAGATGGAAAGACACCACGGCCAGGGACATGCCCAGACCAAATATCACAAAATTTATAAAGAAATCATACCAGCTTGTCTCTCTATCGATGGCCAGGTCCATAAGAATTCTTAATACAGCATACATCAGTCCGGTGACAAAAAAGTATTTAATATAAAGGAGCAGTTTCTTTCTCATTTCCTGTTTTATTTTTTTGAAAATTATAGATCTATTTTAGCTTTTTTGCTCAGCGAAGGCATTCTGAACTGTATCACCAGGGCAGATATAATGGTAATTGCTCCTATAGAAATTACCGAATATTCTATCCCGAACATATCGGCAATAATCCCGGATAATATCGCGCCTATCGCATAACCCAGGTCCCGCCATAGCCTGAAAACACCAATACTTTCAGCTCTTTGTCTTGGTGGAGTGGCATCGGCAATGGCCGATAAGAAGGTTGGATATACCAGGGCGGTTCCCAGCCCAAGGAAGGTGGAGATGGTGGCCAGCTGGTAAAATTCGGTAAAATAAGGAATGAGCAAAATGGCGATTCCCTGTAATAACATCCCCAGGAACAGCAGGGCTTTTTTGGAATAAACATCGGCCATTCTCCCGGTAAAAAGCTGTCCTATTCCCCAAACCGCGGGATAGATCGCTGCGATGATCCCTATGTTCTTGGCGTCATAATTAAAAGACAGCAGGAGTATAGGCAGCAATCCCCAGATCATCCCGTCGTTCAGGTTGTTCACCAGTCCCGCCTGGGTGATCGAGCTCAGGGTTTTATTCTTAAAGGTCGTTTCTACAAAAACATTGCTGAGTTCCACTGTTTTTACGGTTCCTTCTTCTTTCTGAACAAAAATACGGGTGTCTTTCACTAAAAAGACAGTTAGCAAAAGCCCGAAGATAGAAATCCCGATACCCAAATAGAAGGGGTATGGGGTGACTCCAAAATTCTGGGCGATAAAACCAGTTAACAACGCGACCATGCCCACGGCAAAATATCCCGCAAATTCATTGATGCCCATGGCCATCCCACGGTCCTTTTCTCCAACCAGGTCTATCTTCATCACCACCGTGCTGCTCCAGGCAAGTCCCTGGTTAATTCCCAGCAGGATGTTCGCGAAAATCACCCAGTTCCAGGAAGGAGCGTAGATAAGGATAAAGGGGATAGGCAGCGCAAAGATCCAACCCAATACCAGCAGGTTCTTACGGCCAAACCTGTTGGCTAGTTTTCCTGTAAAGTAATTGGTGAGGGCCTTGGTGATCCCAAAGGCGACAATAAAAGATAGTATCGCCGTGGTAGAGGCAATACCGAATTCGGTCTCGGCAAATTTTGGGAAGATGGTCCTTTCCAGGCCAACCATTCCTCCTACAAATGCATTTACTATTACTAATACGCTGAACTGTTGCCAGTTTTCTTTCAGCCCAAGTTTTATTTTTTCAGTCATCAGGCATTTTTTCCCGCGCGGGGAAGTTAATTATTTTCTACAAGATAAGCCCTTAGATCTTCAGCTCATCCTCCTCTTCCATACTGGTTTATCGGGCTAAATTATCCACGCCTTTAAATCATTGTATATGAGAATTTTAGGTTAAATTAGGGTGTGTTTAAAAAATGAAAACAGACACTTTGTTTTTTATAAGCTTTGCTTGAAAAATCTAAGCAAAAAAGATCTTTCAACTTAAATTCCTAATCATGAAAAAAATCACGTACCTGATCGTTTTGTCCCTTGCCCTAATGTTTACTGGCTCTTGTAGCAGTGATGACGATGCTGGCAGCGATGGTAATGATCCTGCTTTAGTTGGTAGCTGGGGAGCTTCAGAAACTGGCGATGGGATAACGCTGGAAGTAACAGTAACTTTTAATTCCAACCAGTCTGGAAGAAGTATAATTACTACAACTTTCGAGGGGGAAACCGAAAGTGAGACAGAAAATTTCACCTGGAGCACCGTTGGGAATAGACTAACGATAAAAATAAGTGGAGAAGATGATGAGGTGCTTACCTATTCTATTTCGGGCAACCGTCTCACTCTTACAGATTCAGATGGTTTTTCTACCGTGCTCACCAAGCTGTAGATTATCTCAGGGAGTAAGCGTTTTTTTTTAGGTCAGCAAAATGTATTGCTGACCTTAATTTTTCTATATCTCGTGGAGTTTTTTAAGAATATTTTCTGCCCGTTCTACCATAGAACCAAGCTCAGAAGTTTTTCCAGATAGCGTAATGCTCCATTCCTCGATATCGGTGCTTCCTAGCTCCAATTTTTCATTGAATCCAATTTGCAGGTTTATAATATCATCGGGATCGTTAGATTCAAAAATATCATAAATGGATTCCCATTTAAATTCACTCAATTCTTTATAACTGTCGGTTTCAATTTTCAAATGACATACAGAAGAATCTCCTTCAAATTTGACGGATTTTTCAGTCTGGGCAAAACAACTGAAACCCAAAAAGCATATGATCCCAAAGGCAAGATTTTTTAAATTCATAA
>JBFIMP010000281.1:0-3371 GCA_041611635.1 Christiangramia sp. | reverse complement strand
ACATTGAACTAAAATACAACGGACAACACAAAACGCATAATACACAGCACACAACCGAAAACCGATAATTGATAATTGATAATTGAAAGTATGCTTGCAATACTGAATAAAGAAATACAATCCTTCTTCTCGTCGTTGACGGGATATCTGGTAATTGGTATTTTCCTTGTTGCCTGCGGTTTCTTTCTCTTTATTTTTTCAGGCGGTTACAATATTCTGGATAGTGGATTCGCAGACCTGAAACCATTTTTCAACCTGGCACCATGGATATTCCTCTTTCTTATTCCGGCTATTGCCATGAAAAGTTTTGCCGATGAAAAACGAATGGGCACCATGGAGATCCTGCTTACCAAACCTATCGGGCTCTGGAAACTTATCACCGGGAAATACCTGGGAATTTTAGTTCTGGTTATTTTAGCCATTATCCCAACCCTGCTTTATGTTTTAACTATCAGCCAGCTGGGAAGACCGGCTGGAAACTTTGATGTAGGAGCCACGATTGGATCTTATTTAGGACTAATTTTCCTTGGTGGTTGCTATGCCGCGATCGGGATTTTTGCCTCAAGTCTTTCCTCCAATCAGATCGTATCATTTTTACTGGGAGTTTTTCTATGCTTCCTTTCTTATTATGCGTTTGAAGGGCTTAGCCAGACGAATATTTTTGGAAATTTCAGTTACATCATGGAATCCTTCGGAATTAGCTTTCACTATAAAAGCATTAGTCGCGGGGTGCTAGACACTCGTGATATCATATACTTTCTGAGTTTAATATTTCTGTTCTTAAAGTTAACGGAGATCAATCTTTCAGCAACCAGGAACCGGAGATAATGAAGCAACCGAATTGGATAAAATCACTGCCCATCTCGCTGGTTATTCTGGTAGCCGCCAATATCCTTGCGTCTGAATTTTACCTGAGGTTTGATCTTACCCAGGACCAGAGATACAGCCTCTCTCCTGCCGCTAAGGAAATCGTGGCAGACGTGGAGCAACCCTTGATCTTTGATGTTTTTCTTGAGGGTAATTTCCCTTCAGAATTCCGCAGACTGAGGAATGAAACCCGGCAGATGCTTGAGGAGTTTTCAGCTTACAACCGTAATATTAAATTCAATTTTGTAGATCCTCTGGCTGAAGGCGATGATGCGAATGCTATTGCTGAAGAATTCTATAAAATGGGCATGACCCCGGCTAGGCTGAATGTTCAGGAGAATGGCAAGAACAGTGAAAGCATTATCTTCCCATGGGCAATCGCTAATTACGGGGAAAAGACGGTAAAAATCCCATTGCTGAAAAACCAGATTGGAGCTACAGATGAAGAAAGGGTAAACGCCTCGGTACAGCAACTTGAGTATGCACTGGCTGATGGTTTGAGCAAACTGGTCTACCCGCGCGAAAAGAAGATCGCGGTAATGCGTGGAAACGGTGAGTTGCCAGATGCCCAGATCGCAGATTTTATCAAGACCATCCAGGAGTATTACTTTATGGCTCCTTTCACCCTGGATTCTGCAGCTACAAATCCACAGAAGACACTGGCAGATCTTGAGGAATATGATCTTATCCTGGAACCAAAACCTACCCAGCCATATACTGAGAATGAAAAATATGTGCTGGATCAATATCTAATGAACGGAGGTAAAATGATCTGGCTGGCCGAGGTTACCAATATGGAAACCGACAGTCTTTTCAACGAAAGAGGAACCGCAATCGCCCTGCCCAGAAATCTAAATTTAAACGATTACTTTTTCTCTTATGGAGTTCGCATCAACCCGGAAATTGTAAATGATCTCTACTCTGCCCCTATCATCCTGGCCAGTGGTAGCGGAAATGATACCAGGTTTAATCCTTACCCATGGTTCTACAGTCCGCTTACGAGTTCTCCCAACGAGCATCCCATAATAAATAATATAGAAGCGGTAAAATTTGAGTATGCGAATCCAATTGATACTCTCGCTAATGATATTAAGAAAACTATCCTTTTAAGCAGTTCACCTCGAACAAAACTGGAAGGAGTTCCCTCACAGATAAGTCTGAATATGGTTGGAGAGAAGCCAGATTTGAGCACTTATGATGCCGGCGAACAGCCCCTGGCAGTATTACTGGAAGGAAAATTTAAATCTGTTTACAAGAACAGAGTAAAACCTTTTGGAATTTCGGGCCATCGCGACCAGGGAGAAAATTCTAAAATGCTGGTAGTTTCAGACGGTGATATTATTAAAAATGATATTCAGGCGGGGAAACCCTTAGAATTGGGGTTCCAGCGGTATACCGGAAACACTTATGGCAACAAGGAATTCCTGCTTAATTCGGTTAATTACCTACTGGATGATACTGGTCTAATAGACATTCGTTCTAAGGAGATTAACCTCGCCTTTCTGGACAAGGAGAAAACAGCCGCTCAAAGAGAACAGTGGCAACTCATCAATCTGGCAGGCCCTATTCTACTATTAATCTTTTTTGGAATTGCTTTCAGGTTCTATAGAAAGCATAAATATGTAAAGTAAGACTTCCGCAGAAACGCAGGAAGCTTTGAACAGGCACATATTAACAATTTCAATTCAGTTTGATTTAACAAATACCTATTCTACAGGTTTTTACATCATTTTTATTGTTCAAGTCTGTTAATAAAAACTAGGTTAACAACCGGTGATTTTTGACTTATTAAAATATATTTGTAATTGATTCAAAATAAATCAATAAAAGCCGATGAAATTTATTGTATCCAGCAACTATCTGCTGAAACAGCTACAAATACTTGGAGGGGTAATCAACAACAGTAACACGTTACCGATTTTAGACAATTTCCTTTTCGATCTTAAGAATGATGAACTAACGGTTTCTGCTTCAGACCTTGAAACAACAATGTCTGCCAAGCTTAAGGTGGAATCTGATTCTGAAGGCAAAATTGCAGTTCCTGCGAAATTACTTCTGGACACTTTAAAAACCTTTCCAGAGCAACCGCTAACTTTTGTAGTTGAAGATAACAATACCATAGAATTAAGTTCGAACCACGGTAAATATGCCCTTGCGTATGCTGATGGTGAAGAATTCCCAAATCCGGTAGAGCTTGAAGATCCAAGCAGCACCATTGTTGAGGCAGATATACTAGCTTCTGCTATTTCCAAGACCATTTTCGCCTCAGGAAATGATGATCTTAGACCGGTGATGAGTGGGGTTTTTTTCCAGTTCAAAGAAGATGGGCTTACTTTCGTGGCGACAGATGCACATAAACTTGTAAAATATTCCAGAGAAGATATCAAAGCTAACCAGGATGCTGAATTCATCATGCCTAAAAAACCTTTGAACCTTCTTAAAGGTATACTTGCCGGAAGCGAATCTGAAGTATTGATAGAATACAACGATTCTAATGCGAAGTT